>JAVEUY010000228.1:0-5362 GCA_034005315.1 Ignavibacteriaceae bacterium
AGAATTAATTTCTGATGCTTTTCTTCATAGTGTTCTTTGAATCTCCGGTCAACTTCCTTTTCAAATATTTTGACCAGCCCCTTTTGTTCCAATCCGGTTAACGATGATTGTGTGGATTCTGTTTTAGGTAAAAGCTCAGCAGCCGGAAAATCAATATCTTTTGCTTCAATCAATTTCAAGAATATCTTAATCTGCTTTGGAGATCGTCTGTCTAGTTCAGGAAATTGAGAATAAATCTCAGCAACACTTTTAGCAAGTTTAACATATTTTACTTTTTTAACTTTTACTGTTGCGCCTTTTACTTCATCAACGACTGTTACTGCACCCTCATTGTGCAGTTTTCTTATCTGCGAATAAATATTTTTTTTCTTTACTGCTTTTTGAAGTGAATTAAAACTTATTTCATCTCTTTTAGAAAGCTCAAGAAGAATTTTAAATCTTATCGAATCCTTTTTTTTCTCCTTTCCCAAAAGCTCATTTACAAATTCTTTATCAACTATAATTTTTCTCTTTGATTCAATATCAGTTCCTTGCGGCACAAGCAATCTTAAAGCTTCACCAAGTGAGCATAAATAATACTCTGCTAACCATTCGTAAAATCTGATTAATTTTTTTGTAAAGACAGGTCTATCATCAAGGATATCAGTTATTGGTTTTATTTCGTCTTTCTTAAGTGAGATTGAGCCGGGAATGTTTGTTATAAATCCTGTTAAAGTTCTTTTTCCAAAAGGTGCAACAGCCCTTACTCCAACTTTTGCGTAGTTCTCTAATTCTTTCGGAACCGAATAAGTAAAAGCCTTTCTGAATGGTAATGGGAAAACAACTTCAACAAACATCAATCCTCTTTCTTATAAAACTTTTCCAGTGAAGTTAATCCATCACGATTTGTATCATCACTGAACATTTTAAACTTTAATGTTCTTATAGATTTATCCCAGATAATCCTTTGATAATCTTTGGTTTTGGAAATCTGACCATTGGTAGAAATGATACTATCCGTTAATGGAATAGTTAAGAAATAATAAGGTGATTCATACTGCATTCCTTCAACATTATTAACATTATCAAATTCATACTTCACAATTATATTAAGCTTATTGTTTTCTACTACAGCATTGCGATAAATAACATTTTTTCCTTCTGCTTTCATATCATTAATAAATTCCTGACTTTTCAATCCGTGCTGCAGAATATTATTTACTTCTTCTTCAATTGTTTCAGCAGTTACTGCATCAGTGTTCACATCATCAATAAAAACTGTTGCTGTTCCGGTTCCGTCTTCATTCAAATTAACTTCATAAGATACTGTGTTGAAGATAATACAGCCGGTAAGTTGTGTTAAACTTATTATCGCAAGTAAATAAAATATTTTTTTCAAATCAGGTCTCCGTTTTTATCATTAAGTTTTTAAAAGTTAAGTTATTGTTTTTACTTAGCAACTGAAATCAGGCAGAGTAAAGCTGAATTTATTTCTGCATCTGATAATTACAAAAAAGCTAAGATTCCTGAACAAGTCCGTAATAACATATAAATTAATTTAAACATTTTTAATAACATCATTAATTAACTGCCTTTTCTAACAAAGTAAAAGTTTGATTGTCTGCATCAAGTTCAGCAAGAGCACCAAACGGTATTGTAAACTTATCAACAATATGCCCAAAAGACATTCCATATACTACAGGTATTTTAAGATTGCTTAATCTGTCTTTCAGTACTTCCATTAAAGTAAATGTTTTATCAAATGACGGATCTTTTACTTTACTTTCGCACTTGCTGAATATTCCCATCATAATTCCGGAAGCATTATCAAATTTTCCGGATTGAATTAATTGAGTAAGCATTCTATCAATACGATATGGCTCTTCTCCTATTTCTTCGATAAAAATAATTTTACCGGAATAATCAACATCAAATTCAGTCCCGATAAGTGAAACCATAATTGATAGATTTCCTCCGACAAATCTTCCTTTTCCTTTGCCTTTCACAATAGTTGAAACTCCGTATTTATTTTCATCAGTTTCGCTTTCAGAGTTTTTAAACAACTCATTTTGTTCAGAATTAATTAAAACTCTTTTAAAATTATCTACTGAGTAATCATTAAAGGTTGATGTTCCAACAGGACCGTGAAAAGTTATCAAACCTGACTTTTGATAAATACCATAAAGTAAAGCTGTTACATCACTGTAACCAATAAGCACTTTAGGATTTGATTTTATTAGATCATAATCAAGCATTGGAAGAATACGAATACAGCCATAACCGCCACGGGCACATACAATTCCCTTTACTGATTTATCAGCAAATTTTTCCATCAGATCATCAGCACGTTCTTTATCGCTGCCGGCAAAATATCCGGTTTGTAAAAGTATTTTTTCAGAATAAGTAGTTTCAAATCCAAGCTGATTGAGATTTGTAATTGATTCCTGTAATTCATTTTTGGAGATATAACTTCCGGGAGCAATAATTGCAAGTTTATCTCCCGGTTTTAATCTTGGCGGTTTAACTATTGGTGGTTCATCAAATAATAAATTTTTTGAAAAATTTAGATTAGATAAGGCTGCCGCTCCGATAGAAGCAGCAGAAACTGATGTTATAAATTTTTTTCGGTTCATAAAAAATTATTCTACCAATAAATAGTTATTATTAAGCAATTACATAAAGAAAGTTCAAAAACATCAAAAAAAGTAAGATTTTGGTTTTAAACTTGTATCCCAGTTACATGACAGTTACATAAGATAAAGCCCAGATTGGGATATACTTTGCATATTTTTTTGATTTATTATTCGGATCAGACTCTTTAATTAAACCTTCTGTTATAGAATCACTAATTATTCTTGAAACCATGGGATAGTTTTTTTCTTCAATATTAAATCTTTCACGTAAAGATTGATTAGTCATGGAAGAACCCGAGACATATTTTAAACAACAGTGCTGATAACAAGCTCTAATCTTATCTTTACGATCCATTTCTTTTAATTTCTTTGGCGAATAAAGAATTACTCTTGTAAAATTTTCTTCAGCTATAAACTCTGGAGCTGGTAATTGATAAAATTCACATTGAAAGACTACTTTATCTATACCGCTCCCTCTTTCTTCACAGATTCCAATTCTTCTCATAAGCTGAGCAAATTGTTCATTTCTTGATTGGGGATTGTGGTCAATGAATCTAAGAACATTTATTAATGGTCTCCCTGGGTTAGTGATTTCTATTCTATCACTGAATATTTCTATCATTGGCGATGAACCAGAAATCTCAAGATCCTGGTGGATTAAAGCATTAGCCACTAATTCCCTAACTGCTATTATAGGATATAACTTGGTTTCCTGACGTATAGCTTTAGTTATTACTTCATTAGAAGGTAAAATACCTGAGATAAAATCAATAAGCCCTTCAAAACCATTTGCATAACCTTTTTTACCTAATTGCTCTTTTTCTGTAACTGTTCTATCAATGCCCTTATATAAGATAAGTCTGACGGCTTTTCTTGAAACATTTTCAAACTTGTTAATATCTTTAGAAAACAAGAGCGCACCTAAATTAGAAATACTATACTTTTCTTCTTTTAAAATAAGCTTCTCCTGTAAAAGCCTTTCAATAATAGAATTTTTATTTGTTGGTAACGGTTGCTTTAATAAATCAAAGAGTGTTGTATAATCCAGAAGATTTAAGACCGCATCTGATTCGAGATTATCTAAAGCTATGTCGTTCTCATATTTTTTAGTTTTTGATTTATTCCAAATTTTTCTGGCTTTCTCAGGGAATTCGGAAAGCTTTTTCTTATAACTCCCGATTCTTATAAATTCTTCTCCTCTAAATTTGATTGGAGTATCGATTGTTGAGTCGATTTTAAAAACAACAATGTTTTTTAATTCAATTTCAAACTCAAAGATTTTAAAGTCAACTCTTGGTTTCAATTGAGTTGCAAGCCAGGTTTCTAATTCTTCATTTCCCACTTTACTAAGCTTAGGATTAAAATTTGTTCCTACTATATTATGAGTCTCGTTCTCTATCCCAAATATGAGATATCCATAACTCTTTTGATGTAAACAAGCAGAATTAGAAAGCGCTGAAATATATTCGCCTATTTGATTTGGATTTACATCGTTTACTTTATATTCAATCCACTCATTTTCACGTTTCTGTTTCAATATTTTAATTAAAACATCAGTAGTCATAGTATAGAAATTATTTTGTTCATAGCTTAATTTAGGAATGATATTTTGAAAATGCGAGAGTTTTAATTATTCACAAACCCAACTCTTTAACAGAATCGGGTTTGTTACAAAGCACTAACACTTAATTCTTACATCAACAGCAAATATTTTATTTTCGGTTGTAATCATCAAAGGATTTAAATCAACCTCCATAATTTCTTTGTGATTGATCATCATTTGTGCAAGATTTTTTATAGTCTCTTTAATAGCATCAATATCAGCAGAATCTTCACCGCGAACACCCTGTATTATTTTTCCGATCTTTGTTGAGTTGATCATTTCATCTATATCATAATCAGTTAAATAAGCTGAGCGCATAACAGTATCATCGAGATATTCAACATACTTTCCGCCGGAACCAAACATAATCATCGGACCAAAACCGGAGTCTCGAAAAGCACCGACTAATAATTCATATTTTGTTGTTAAATAAGGCTGAATTAAAAATGTATCCAGTTGAATATTTTTACTGCTGAAATCCCAAATCATTTTTTCACAGGTTTTGATAAGCTCAGATTTGGTTTTAATATTTAATACAACACCTTTCAAATCAGTTTTATGAATTATCTTTTCACCAACCGCTTTTAACACAACCGGAAAATGAATTTCTTTCTTATTCAGTTCTTCAATACTATAAATTCCGTTTTTTACAACTGGTAAATTATAATGATTACATAATTCTGAAACTTCGTTTTGATTGAGAAACTTTCCGGCTTTGTCTGACAGATTAAAGTCTTTTACTGCTTCTTCAACAATAAGTCTCTTATAGTTTGATTTTTTATTTCTGAATTTTAAAAGATTATTAATTACAACAGCAGGATCTTCAGGTCTTCGGAATAATGCGCGTTTGGTTTTTGATTCAGCTCTGTATTCCTGCCAGAATTCTGGTAAAGGCATAACAACCTGAAAAATTGGTTTATCAGATTTTATTTCGTTTATTCCCTCAATCACAGGTAAAGCTTTAACCATTATCGGTTCAACAAAAACTGAAATAACTGTATCAACATTTTCATCCTGAACAAGAATTTCATTTACTGCTTTAAATTGTTCTGCCGTTCCGCCAGGTAGAAGATCAACAGGATTACTAACACTTCCTTCAGGATGAACAATTTCCTTTAATTTTGATTTTGTTTCCTGTGTAAGTTCT
>JAVEUY010000229.1:0-5332 GCA_034005315.1 Ignavibacteriaceae bacterium
ATAAATATCTAAATCGAGATCTGATATTCTTCCAAGATCTGATTCAATTTTATACCGGTTTTTCATTTTTAGTTTCCAGGCTTTAGAGAAATACGGCTGTAAATTTTGTGGTTTAACAAGTTTTAAAACAGCAATTGTGTCAGAATTATTTATAAGATCTGTAAAAAACTCTCCATAGTTCAAATCATCTGAAAAATCGGGGCTATTGTTTTCAATTTTATATGCTACTGCAATAATATCCTGATGACTCAATGGAGAGATAAAACTTATATAGCCTGTTTCCGGATGAAATAAATAATCCATGCCTGCATTAAGAAGTCTGAAACGAAGCATTTCATCCTGTCCTATTATAATTGTGGAATTCTGTCTAAGCGAGTCTGAGTATTTTTCCCAGTCATAACGAGGCGGCAGATCTATATATGCGTGTGCAATAATACCACGCTGACCTATTTGATTTGTTGATTTATAAACTTCAATATCTTTAACGAAATGTTTTATTGAGATTGTAGGTACAGGGCTTCCATAAAACGATTCAAAGATATTTAGTCCTGAACTTGTATCAGTATAAACTTCATTAATGAAGTAATTATTTTCGGAATAGTCAAGGAAAGTAATTTCAAATTCTATTCTGTTGTCTATCGGCGGGGAAGTGGGAGTATCTTCTTTTGTGCAGGCACTGATTAATACAGCTATTAATACAGATAAAATTATTAGGTATTTCATAATACACCTTTCTTTTAAGTTTTAGAAAAAGTACTGTAGAAATCCTGCATATATTTTTTTTAATAATTTACTGAGTGAAACTTTTAATAAATTTTATTTTTTGTTCTCAGGTAAACAAGAATTTTTTTATTGCTTCTAATATTCCAACTTAAACGGGAATAACAACTATATTAAATCCTATTTTTTAAAAGCTGATTTTAAATAATAAATAACAAACTAAATCACATTTCTTTTTCAGCAGTAAGCACTTTGTCTTTTACAAATTGTCCCTGGTCTATATGTTCTTGTGTTATATAAACAATTCCATCCTCATCGTGTGGTTTGCCATAAGTGCTATGCACAGATTTTAATCCGCCCAAAATTTTTCTTGCATCACAAATATAAACAAGGTCACCGGGGTCAGCAGCCATCTTAGCCATATCGTTTTTAGAAAAATACATCAGATCATCAGTAGATTCTTTAAGCTTCCAGTTAACTTTTATGATCTCGCCATCACGGTCATTTACCTTGCTGCCTTTAAACATTTCTTTTGCTTTAGCGAGGCTCCACACAGTTAAACCGTCTGTATGTGTCTTTTCAGAATACTTGGAATAATAGTTTGATGATATGACAATAAGAACTAACATAATTGCAGCAAGAAGCATTAGAACCGGTAATGATGCCAGGTTGAAAAGTATTATCACAAATATTCCACCTGATATAAAAGTTATAGCACTCATCAATGATTTGTGATTTGGTGTTGTTTTAATCCAGTCAGTTAATTTCTTTTGTTGATTTCTTGTTACGGTTGTTAATACTCCGACAAAAACACAAACAAATAAATTATATAAAGCTCCTATGTAAGTGTACGGATGCTGCGGATCGTATTCAGTACCGTGCGCAAAAACTTCTATTAACGGTCTTGGATAATACATCCCGAGTATCATCAATGCAACACCAACAATAAAGGTTGCAACTACTGCTGCGTTTGTAAATTTTTTCCAGAATACACCAAGAAATATAGCAACCACAAGCGGCGGAGTTAATGTTGAGTGAAAATATCCGTGAGCTTCATAAACAGTAGGAAAAGATTCAAAAGGAATAACAGCCAGCACACCCATTATAGTAAAGATTACAGTTGCAATTCTTGCAGCATTTAATTCCTGTCTGTCTTCTTCTTTCCAGCTTTTAACTTTTTTGCTAAGCCATTTTTTCGCTGGTCTGTGAACATCATTAATGTAAATTGCTGCAGTTGCATTTAGCAGAGTATCAACTGTTGACATCAGTGCAGCAGTTAAAGCAGCCATCACAAAACCAAAAACACCGGGCAAAGAAATAATATTAGCTACAACTACAAATATTGAATCAGGATCTGTACTTGGCGGAACAACATCAGGATGTAAAACTGAGATTGCTTTTCCTATCCATCCCGCATTTCCTACAACAATAGCACTGATGGGAAGCACAAAAAGAATATTAAATGTTGCGGCTTTTCGTCCTTCATCAACACTTTTGGTTGCCATAAAACGCATTACTAATCCCATATTCATAAATAAAAATCCAACAGAACCGGCAATACCATCCTGCCAGAATATTCCGACAAAATTAAAACCGGGCGGATTATTAAAGTTAGCAAGAGGTAACTTCCAGGTTGTTGGTAAAGCATTCCAGAACAATCCGAATCCGCCAATGTAATCCAGCCCCAGAAAAAATACCAGCATTCCTGCAAAGATTAAAATAAACCCCTGAACAATATCAGTAAATATAACTGCTGTCTGTCCTCCATAAGTAATATAAATACCTACGATAAGTGCAATTACAATTACAAGTCCCATTAACGTAATTTGAAATTGCATTCCAAAGATTGAAAACTCAGGAGGTAATAATGGCAAGATAGCTTTTCCCATTGTTAAAAATCCAATGCCAACATATCCTATCATATAAAGCAAAAGTAATATAGTAGCAAGAAATCTTGTAGAAGGTGAAAATCTTTTTTCAAAATATTCAGGGATAGAACGAATTTTTGTATAAACTATTATCGGCAGCCATCCGAATATGAAAAACGGAACAAAAAACCAATCGTTCATATATGTCATTGTAGATGAAAGACCTGCTTCAAAACCCTTAGCAGAATATTTGATAAAGCTGTGGCTTCCGACTCCGGTAGCAACAATACTCATTGCTATAAGCCACCATTTAAAGCGTCTTCCTCCAAAAAAGAAATCTGTTGTAGTTCTGTTGTATTTACTGAAGTATGAACCAAAAAGCATGATTGCAATAAAATAAACAATCATTACTATCCAATCGGTAGAAGATCCTAAACTATGATGCATATTCATCCGGCTTATTTTTAATTGTGAAAAAAACTGATAGTATCATTATAGATATAAAGCAGAAAGTATTAATAAAGCGTGTATTGCCATAAAGTAGAAAAAACCAAACAAAGATACTTTCCACCAGTATCTGTGTCTCTTCTTTTCCATATTGATGGCTTTGGATTTTCTGATAATTATCAAACCGCTGACAAAAAAAAGTCCGCCAACGCCATAAAGATAAATAAAAGGCAGCCAGGTATTTTCAAAAGAAGGCATATAAAATCCTAAATAATTTATTAGCAAATTTAGACTGTAAATAAGATATGTTTCAACTGAATTATTAAGTTTACATTAATAAAATTCAATTGCTTCCCTGTTAATTTTCAGGTTATACATTTATAAATATACAGCCGCAATAATTAAAAAAGCATGTAAGAACATAAAAAAGAAAAATCCACCGTATAGTGCTTTTAACCAGAACCTGTGTTGTTTCTTCTCTTTATTGAGTGCTTTTGTTTTCTTTACTATATACATACCTGCAAAGAAAAATATTCCTCCAACTCCATAAAGATAAATATAAGGCAGCCATATTTCTGAAAACGTCAGCATCGCAATTACTTTATAATTTTAATGATTAAATATAACCTCATTAAAAAATAATACATAACTTTTATGCAATTAAATTTTTAATTAAGAAGAACTTCCAGAGATTCAATAAATATTTTTTTTATTTCTGCCGATCTGTCCCTTTCAATCAAAGTTCCAAGATTATTTGAAAAGAACATTCCCCAACTGTTTAGCACAATAAAAGTTGGGAAAGCAGAGCTTACTTTTTTTATTCTTTGTGAATAATGATTTGTTAAAAATTGTTTTATCAGTTCAGTTTCTTTTGTTAATAGCCAGCCGATAATTTCCTTCTCCGGATCAAATGATCTATCGTTTAGAAAATTTATAAAACTTTCGTGTATAAGTTTATTTGTTTCGGAGATTGTTCCCTTGAGCGATATATAATTGTTTAACTTTGTAATTAGCTGTTCATTCTCAGCAGTTAAAACAGATTTTACAGTATCAATAAAGTTTTCACATTCCCATTTTAATGTTGTAAAATAAAGCTCGTCTTTGGAAGTGAAGTAATGATAGATAGTTGCTTTTCCGATCCGGATATCCCGTGCAACTTCATCAAGAGTTGTTTTTGCTAAACCGTGTCTTGCAAATCTTTTTGCAGCAGCTTTTATTATCTGTGCTTTTCTTTCGTTTGGCATAATTAAATATCAGAATAAATTCTGAAAAATTATTAATAAGCTTATTATTTACTTGTTTCAGAATCTTAAAACAGAAATCAAACTAAATCCTAATAGATTTTGTCATCTTACTGATTTTTCAGAAATCTTATAAGCCAAAATAATAAAACCTGCTTAAACAATTAAGATAAAAATGGATTTGAGAGTTCTGAGAAATAATATCTTCTGTTTCTGATTAAAATCTCAGTTCGCTTTTATTGATTTTACATTTAACACCGGATTTATCAGACTGCTGATAAAAAATACCAGAATACATCCGATAACATTATACCAAAGAAAAGGAATGTCTGTGAAAAAGTAAGAGTATAGAACTACTAACTCTGAAATTATAGCTGCAATAAATACAGAATGACCTGAGATTTTTTTTGTGTAAAAAGCTGTTAGAAAAATACCGAGTATTGTTCCATAAACAAGTGAGCCGAGAATGTTAACAGCTTCGATAAGTGAACCGAGCTCATTTGCAAATAAAGCGAAAGTTATTGCGTAAAATCCCCAGCCAACAGTTGCTATTTTTGAAAATTTAAGATAATGCTCATCGCTGCCGTTTTTATAAATTAATCTTTTATAAATATCTACCATTGTTGTTGATGAGAGTGAATTTAACTCAGCGGATGTTGATGACATTGATGCAGCAAGTATTGCAGCCAGTAACAAACCAATTAAACCAACAGGAATGTAGTTTACTATGTATGTTATGAAAATATAATTCGTATCATTTAAATCAGCAGATGGATTATTTTGTTTAATTAAAGATTTAGCTTCACCTCTGATTTCATTTCCTTTTTCTTCCAATGATAAAATCTGTTCCTGATAATCAGTTTCTGAAATTAAATTTTTGCTTATCATTTCGGAAATAAGATTCTTTTTTTCCTGATGAATCAGACTATACTCTTGTTCAAGGCTGATGTATTGTTCAGAATAATTTCCGCTTTTAACATTTTGAGTCTCAACGGGATTAAAAAAGAGCGGGGGAGTAACAAAATGAAAAAAAACAAAAACCATCTCACCGATAAA
>JAVEUY010000230.1:0-5311 GCA_034005315.1 Ignavibacteriaceae bacterium
AACCGATGCAGGAGAAAGCTGGTACATTGTAATCAGAACCGGTCTTACAGATACAATAGGATTGATAAACAGGTTTTTCTTTATAAACCCCACAACAGGCTGGGCAGTAACAACAAGAGGGGGAATACTAAAAACCACAGATGCTGGAGAAAACTGGTTTGCTCAGTTGAATGTGGGTGCTAACAATATTTTTTCCGGTATTTATTTTGTCGATTCCCTTTATGGATGGACAGCGGGTGCAAGACCATATAAAACCACTGATGGTGGCAATAACTGGGTACAGCAAACTAATACAAGTATTTGGCTGAGTGATGATGTTTATTTTAATAATTACTTAAAAGGATGGATTATTTCTGGTAATAAAATTTATTATACTACAAATAGTGGAAATGATTGGATACAAGACCCACAGATTTATACATATAGTAGAAATTTTGAAACAATATCGAATACTCATTTCATAATAACAGGTACAAATATTTATGAATCAGTTGATACTGGAATTGTATGGCAAAACATTACAAGTCAGGTTGGGAGTTATTTCACTGCTTTACACGCTCCCAAAATTTATCAAGCCTATGGTGTGGGTCCTCTAGGTTATATAGTAAGTTATTTAGATACTTCAATAATTCCCGTTGAACTAATTAATTTTTCTGTTGAACAAATTGAGAATAAAATATTATTAAGATGGGTAACAGCAACAGAAACAAACAACTATGGATTTGAAATTTTGCGCACAACAGATTTACTATATTGGGAAATTATTGGATTCATTTCGGGTAATGGCTCCACTTCCTCACAATCAAATTACAACTTTTACGATACAGAAGTAATAGGTGAAAGATGTTATTATAAGTTAAGGCAGATAGATTACGATGGCAGCTACGAATTTTCCGAAATCATAACAATTAATATTTCGATAGATAGTTATTCTCTATCTCAGAATTATCCTAACCCTGCTAATCCAAGTACAGCAATTATTTTCTCTGTGTCTCAGAAAACTGATGTTAAAATAGAATTGTTTTCTATAACTGGAGAGAAGTTAAGACAAATATTAAATGAAGAAAAAGATAGGGGTATCTACAAAATAGATATAAATCTAAGCAATTATGCTTCGGGTATATACTTCTATAAAATGACAACAAAAAGCGGGTACACCGCGACAAAAAAAATAACACTAACCAAATAAACACAGGAGGTTATTATGAAACACTTTCTTTTTGTAACAGCTCTTTTCTTGCTCTGTTCCTCTTTAGCCAATATTCAGGCTCAGACAAATGCTAATATCCCAGGGCCAGAAAACGTCTTGGTAGTATATAAATTGCCTGACCCAAATAATCCTGCCGATACTATTTCAAGGGCGATAAAAGATTATTATGTCAATGCCCGTAATATTCCAGCAATAAATGTTGTGCCAGGTTTAGATCTCCCCCGCAAAGTAATAAGCGTAGGCGACTGGTCAGACCCTCACGTAGTAAAGCTTGGTTTTGATGACCAAAACATAGTGGATTCAACCTGGGAAAAGTGGGATACTACACATTGCGTTGACACTGCAAAATTCCACGCCTACCAGTACTATATTGAGGAGGTGGCAAACCCAATCCGTTTGCACATTCAGGAAAACAATTTAGGCTCAATTATTCGTTATTTAGTTATATGCCAGGGGGTCCCATATAAAATTCAGGCAGCCGGAGACTGGAGCGTACCCGGCAACATTAGCGTAGATGGATTATTAGCGATGCTTAATACCCCAAACTATGATGATTTTGTAGAAGCAATATTTAACAATTATACTACACAATGTTATGCTGGCTGTGATTCCACTTACTCGGATTGTTACTCTAGCCCATTCATTTCAAATCCTTATTATAACAAGGACCCGTATTTTGAAATGAATTCGAGATTTTTACCGGATTATTATACCGGTAACTGGGCTGGTTATAACTATAAACTATCATATCTTGTCAGCCGTTTAGATGGTTTAAGCTTTGAAATAATAACAGATATGATTGACAGGTCTGTTGCTGCCGATGTAACAGGTGAAAAAACGTGGATATTAGACGGAGGCGGACCTGGCAGCGGTTATATTTCTGATGCAAATAATGTTCTTACAAATTTAGGTTTTAGTACTGAATATAATAGTAGTAAAAATAACTGGATTACAACAAGCCCTGATGAAGTAATCGGTTATACTTCGGCTGGTGTTCATCAGGGAATGCCCACGCGGTATATTCAGGATCTTTTAAACTTTAATTATGCTAACGGAGCAATTTTTAATACGTATGAATCATATAATGGATATAGCATAGGTACATTAAGACGGGGAGGTGCTCAGGGTTTAATGACAGAATTTACTTTAACAGGTGGTACTGGTGGAACAGGAAATTCCTGGGAGCCTTATGAATCATACGTCGTTCATTCAGATATTTATTTTTCTTCTTATGCTGTAGGTTACACTCAAATAGATGCAGCCTGGCTTGGAATGCCAAAGCTTGCCTGGCGAAATGTAGTGGTAGGCGATCCGCTTACTCGTATTTACAATTATAGCCAAATTACTTTGGCTTCAGATTCAACAATTACAGGTGGAGATATTTTTGAGGGAATAGTTGTACCCGAAGGGAAAACATTAACTATTGCTGGCAATGCACAGCTAAACTTTAAAAGAAATTCCTCTTTACGCGTATTTGGAACAGTTATTATAAATAATAATTCTAATGTTTCATTTGATTCATTTTCTGAGTTGAGAATAAATGCTGGTGGTAAGATTATTATAAATCAATACGCTAATGTAGAATTTAATAATTATTCAAGGTTAAATATTTATAACAACGGACGACTGATTTCTGGTTCGTATTCCGATATAGTTTTTAACGATCAAACTTCTTATTCAAATAATGGTTTACACACATTTAATTTATATTCTGAAGCTGCGTTTAATGGTTCAAGCTCTATGATTGTAAAAGGTAAAATGTGCATAAATGAGGCTTGCAATCTTTATTTTAATAATCAGAGAGGAAATGTAATTAATGGTAGCTTAATTTGTCTTGGCTCACTAAACAAAGAAGTAAATATGTTTTTTGGTGGGAACTCAAAAAGTTTAGACTTCCAAAATGGTGATACACTTAAATAAAAATATACAAAGTTCAATGGTGGGTCTTTGAGTGTTGGAACCGATACAAATAATACAAAAATGGTTTCGATTGAAAATTCTTCATTTCTCAATTCTCCTAAAGATGGAATTAGAATAAGTGTTAAATATACTCTTGCTGACAACGTTTCAGCATCCATTAGAAATTCCACATTTGAGGGTTTTAGTTTTAATGGTATAAAATCTATTGGCTTGAAGAATTTAATAATTTCAAATTGCACCTTAAGTTCTATAAATAATAGTTCAGTTGGTATTTTTTTAACCCAAAACTCTAACACCATTATACAAAACTGTAGTATTAGTTCAAGTAATGGAATATTATCAGATGTTACTCAATTAGCAGAGGAAGAAATTGATAATGTATCAATCGATGAATCAATAGATATCCTTAGTTGTCAAATAAACTTCAGTAGTGGATTTGGGGTATCATCAGACAGGGGGATATACTTAAACAATACTGGTAATGGAATAGTCAGTTTAAATATTGAAAATTGTTCAATTGAGGGATTCAGTAATAATATTTATTTCCAAAACTTTAAATATTTGATTCCACTTATCAATAATTCTTCTTTAAACAATTTTAAGGTAAATGGTATTACAGCTTTAAATGGAGATGGAATTATAGTTAGCAATTGTAGTTTAGTTTCAAGTATCGCAAGTTCAAAGCGTGGTTTGTTCTTATCGAATATTAAAAATCCTTTGATTCTGGACAATACAATCAGAGTTAGTTCAACTGTATCATCTCCGGAATCAGGCATACAAATGGTATCATCTGATGGAGCAATCAGACGTAATCAAATATCCGGTTTTCTTTATGGTATAGAATTGGGCGGATCATCTCCAGGTTTAGCTCAAAATATTATTACTGGAAATAAAAGCTGTGGTTTGTATGTTAGTTCTTATTCAATGCCTGATATGAGTAGAGCAGTTATTGATGAAGATATCTATCCAATAACCGGCTATAACAATATTTATGAAAATGGTATATGTGATTTATCATATTCGAATGCAGAGATATTTCTTTATAGATCAAGCATTAATATGGAATCAGGTTGTAACACAATAGCCGACGATAGAGATTCCCCGTATCTCAATTGTGTTTTTACCTTTCTGATAGACGGGCAGGCTGTATTATCTGATATTAATGCTCAAAAAAACTATTGGGGCAACCATCCTGCCTATGGACATAATCCTGAGCTTAGGTTTGGTGATGAAGTAACTGTTGACTATGATGGTTATTTAGATGAGCCTTGTGAAAATTCCGAAGGTGGAAGCTTGTTGTTACTGAGTAATGTTTCTCCTTTCTTTGTTGATAGTGTTTATTCAACCGGCCCGATAATCGAACCGCTTTCTGTGTTCGAAAGTAAAATTTCTTTGGCTGATAAGCAGTATTATTCTAATAACTTTTCAACTGCAAAAAATCTCTATAAAGAAATTATTGAGCTATTTCCCAATATCTCAAAAAGCTCAGTAGCTTATAATAAATTATTCACATTAGAATGGGGAGACTCCCTAAATGTGATCCTACCCCCGGATAGTAGATAAACAGAAAAGCAACTATATTTAGTAAAAAGTAAAAAATATAGGAGTCAAAAGATGTCAGAAAAAAGAAGGAGTTACGATAAAGAATTCAAATTATCAGCAGTAAAGCTGATATTAGAATCAGGAAATAGCGTAGAAAGCATTGCAACGGAATTGGGCGTAAGCAGCAATACGTTATTTAACTGGAAACGGAAGTACCTGGAAGATGCAAAGAATGCCTTCCCGGGCAAAGGAAAAATGAAGCCGGAAGACGAAGAACTTCGTAGGGTAAAGAAAGAGTTATTAAGAGTAACAATGGAGCGTGACATTTTAAAAAAAGCCATAGCTTACTTTGCAAAGGTAAAGGACTAAGGTATATGTTTATCAAAGAAAACAGAAAACAATATCCTTTAGCTCTTGTTTGTGAAGTACTACAGGTAAGTCCGTCAGGTTATTACAAGTGGCTAAAGAATAAAATAAGCTTTAGAGCAAAAGAAAATCAAAGGATACTAGATCTCATTAAGTTTCATTATTACAAAAGTAATGCAACTTATGGGCTGCCAAGAATATATGCAGCAATAAGAAGGCAAGGACTAATTGTAAATAAAAAGAGAATATCCAGGTTGATGCGGATCAATAATA
>JAVEUY010000231.1:0-5311 GCA_034005315.1 Ignavibacteriaceae bacterium
ACTTCAAGAACAAACGATAGATTCTCAAAAACATTTCTGTCATTTAGTAATTTGAAATCCTGAAATACAATTCCAATTTTTCTTCTTAGATACGGCAGCTCACTCTTTTTAATAGTTTTACAATTAAAATTACCTACTGTTACTGAGCCGGAATCCGGTAATATATTCATATACACCATTTGAAGTAAAGTTGTTTTACCTGATCCGCTTTTCCCAATAAGAAATGCAAACTCTCCGGAACCAAGTTCAAGATTTACATTATCAAACAGCGGCTGATTTTCATAATTAAAAGTTACATTTTGTACTGAGAGCATTATGGTTTCCTTTTCATAATAAACTGAACTCTGTCAGAAGCAGGTTTTGCTTTTTGATATGTAAAAGCTTTAAAACAATCTGCAACATATAAATTACATTTCTCTGCAAGCTCAAAATAAGTTTCAAATTCATAAATTTTTTGTTTATGAGTTTCTGTAATAACTTTTTCAGGATGATAAATCCTGAATGTGTTTTTATGTATTCTGCTGAAAGGATAAAATTTACTCGTTTGATAGTATTTTATCCCATTAATATTTCCGCTTGATTCAGCCGTCTTCTGAAGTTTAATGCTGTTATTAATTAAAGCTGCATCAAATGTAAATACTCCATCTTCCGAAAGATGAGTATATACTTCATGAAATAAAGATTTTAATTTTGTTTTACTTGTAAGATAATTAATGCTGTCAAATGCAGAAAATATTAAATCAAATTTTTTATTAAATGGCAGTGCTGTCATATCGCAGCAGACTTTTTGAATTTTGACATTTGAACCTGACAGCATATTAAAAGATATATCGGAAGCAATGTAATTTTTATAATTTTTTGAGAGATGAGCCGCCATTTTACAATTACCTGCTCCTAATTCAAGCACTGATGGAGATTTATTTATTTGATTTGCTGTTATCGAGTAGATGTATTTAGCCCACCATTTATAATCTACAAAATCCATCAAATGATAGTAAATAAAAGAGACATGCTCATAAGGATCAATATGTTTTTTCTTTTTCAAATACTCTCTTCCTGTTAGAATGAATCTTTAACGCAATCCGGTAAGCTTCTGATAAGCTTAACTCGTTAGCGATTCCTTTTCCGGCAATGTCAAACGCAGTACCATGATCGGGAGAAGTTCTTATCATTTTCAATCCCGCCGTATAATTAACTCCGCAGTCAAAATTCATTAGTTTAAATGGTATCAAAACCTGGTCGTGATACATACCAAGGACAAAATCATATTGCTTAAAAAGTTTTGCACCCCAAAAAGCATCAGGAACAAAAGGACCGGCAACATTCATCTTCTTACTTAATAGTTTGATAACAGGAGTAATTATTTTTTTTTCTTCACTGCCAATATTTCCATTTTCTCCTGCGTGCGGATTTAATCCAAGCACTGCTATTTTCGGATTTTTAATTGCAAAATCATTTTCTGCACTCTTATGAATTATGTTCAATCCATCAATAATTTTTGCTTTTGATATAAGTGAAGGCACATCTTTTAATGGTTCATGGATTGTTAACAAAGCAGCATTTACACTCTTTGATAAAAACATCATTAAAAATTTATTTTGTTTTTCCGATGCTGCTAATAATTCGGTATGTCCGCTGAACTTAATTCCTGCAAGATTAAAAGCTGTTTTTGATATCGGTGCAGTAACTATTGCATCAGCTTTACCATTTTTTACAAATTCAATTGATTTTAAAATTGATTTATAAGCTGTATTACCGGAATCTTTTGTTGCTTTACCAATTGTTAATTTTGAATTATCAATTGGAATTAAATTTAATGATGAACCACTTTGCAATTCTTTATCGCAAAGATGATACTTAAAATCAGCTTTCAGAAATTTATAATAATAAGTAAAGATATTTAAGGGGCACACAAATCCGATTGATCTTTTGGATTTAGAGTTGAACAGTTTAGAGAAAAGTCTGATTGATATTTCGGGTCCGATACCATTAATATCACCGCAAGTAAATATTACTCTGCTCATTGATTACCAACAAGTTGAAATTTCCCGGTACCGTCATTATCAATAAAGATAAAAGAGCGTTTTAGTTGTTTATAAAACCATGTTTCAACAACCTTATCATCAATATTGGAACTTCGCTCAATATTATCCGGAGCTCCATATTTAATAAACACTTTCCCACGATCAGTTTTTGCACCGCTATTACCGCCAATAGGTTTAAACTTCATTTCGCAATAATCAATACGTGAATAAAATTCATTCATCAGTTCGTTATAATCTGTTTCCGGTGTCGGGTCTTTTGTTTTCCAGTATTGATTTAATGTTTTAGCATAATCTTTTTTACTTAACAATTCAGCTACTATTTCTTTTGACTCAACTATTTCAAGAAATTTAATTGCCTGTTCAGGATCAAGGAGAGACCTTGGTTTATGAATCCAAATAACATCAATATCGAAATTTTGTTTGTAATTATTTAGACTGTCAATTGTAACTTCAATTTTTACCGGAGCTTCCTGAAGTCTTGATGGAAAATTTCTGATGATAAAATATTTAATTGAATCATGTTCGGCAGATTTATACAATGCAGCATTTTTATCACAAATAGAAATTGCATTATTCAGAAATATTATTTCATCTATTGTCTGATCTTTAACAATTGTACTTTCAGCACTTATGATTGAATATTTTAAACTGGTAATATTATTCTGAGTAACAGGAATTATTAAAGAACTCAATGGCTGATTGAATGGCACAGCAGAAGAATTATTTATAATCTGGTAGAATTCGAATCCATCAGAGCAGTGATTTTTCTCAGGATTGATAACTATCGGACGAAGAATTAAAGTTGAATCAGAAATATTAACCGTAATAGGTAATAACTTTCTTTCGCGTTTGGATATTAGATCAGAAATAAAAGGAAAAAATGAATATTTACCTTTTGGCAGATTAAATTTTATAAGACCATTTATAAACAGGTTTTCAGAATTTGATTGATCAAAATCTTTTACAGATACATTTTGCTTATCAAAACCTCTGTCAATAACATGTCCCGCAGAATCCTTAATTTCTATATTAACAGATATACCTGCCTTGAACTGATCTGATATTTTTTCAAAAAAAAGCTGTGAATAAGAAATCTTATAAATGTAGAACACATTAAAACTGCTGCCGGCGGGGAAAAAGTGTATCTCAGAATTATAATATTTACCGGATTGAATGATCTCCCGGCTGCTATTAAAATCCGGTTGTGCAAAAGCACTATAAGTTAACAGAACTGTTACAATAAATAATTTTTTCATTCTGGCACAAAGCTTATATGCTTATTATAAAAAAACAATCGATTAATTAAAACCGGAAAATCAATTGCCCTGATAATAAAGAGTTAAATATCAGATTTTAACTATTCATATTGTTAAGGAATTCTTTATTGTTTTTTGTCCCTCTGACTTTATCTAATAAAAATTCCATTGCCTCAACCGGATTAAAATCGCTGAGAATTTTTCTTAAGATCCATACTTTCGCAAGTTCATCTTCTTTCATTAATAAATCTTCTCTTCTGGTTCCGGATCTGTTTACATCAATTGCCGGGAAGATTCTTCTATCACTCAGATCTCTGTTAAGAACAAGTTCCATATTACCCGTACCTTTGAATTCTTCAAAGATAACATCATCCATTCTGCTTCCTGTATCAATCAATGCTGTAGCGATAATCGTAAGGCTTCCGCCATCTTCAGTATTTCTTGCAGCACCGAAAAATCTTTTTGGTTTGTGTAGTGCATTAGAATCAACACCGCCTGATAATATTCTTCCGCTATGAGGTATAACTATGTTATGTGCTCTTGCTAATCGTGTGATACTATCTAAAAGAATAACCACATCCTCTTTTGCTTCAACCAGTCTTTTTGCTTTTTCGATAACCATATCGGCAACCTGTACGTGGCGGTCTGCAGGTTCATCAAAAGTAGAACTGATAACTTCTGCTTTTACTGAACGCTCCATATCAGTAACTTCTTCGGGTCTTTCATCAATAAGCAGTATGATTAATTTTACTTCTGGATGATTCCTGGTTATTGAGTTGGCAATCTTTTGAAGCAGAACTGTTTTACCGCTTTTAGGAGGAGATACAATAAGTCCGCGTTGACCTTTTCCAATAGGAGCAAGCATATCCATAATTCGTGTAGAGTATTCACCAGGTACTGATTCAAGAACTAATTTTTTTGTAGGATAAACAGGTGTAAGGTTGTCAAACAAAGTTCTGTTTCTGATATGTTCCGGTGATAACCCATTAACAGCTTCTACTCTTAGCAGAGCAAAAAATCTTTCTCCTTCTTTGGGAGGTCTGACCTGCCCGCTGACAAAATCACCTGTTCTAAGGCTGAATTTTTTTATCTGTGATGGAGAAACATAAATATCATCCGGAGATGGCAGATAATTATAATCTGAAGATCTGAGAAATCCATAACCATCCGGAAGAACTTCCAACACGCCTTTTGAGAAGGTTAAGCCATCCTTAACGCTTTGAGCTTCTAAAATTTTGAAGATAAGCTCCTGCTTTCTCAGATCGCTGTAACCGGCAATGTTAAGCTCTTTTGCTATTTCATTTAGTTCTACAATTTTTTTTGATTTAAGATCGGAAATGTCCATCGGCATCTTATACACCTGTTATTTTGTTATTGATTTATATACAACTTATTTAATTTTCAAACTGGTAATATCCTGATAAGCTCTCGTGGTATTTCTATTTGTATGAAAGGAACTCGAGGTCTTGACCCAAAATTAAATACTTAGATTTAGATTGTCAAGAAAGAAGTTCACTTAAAATTGGCTTAATTTCACCTAATAAATACATACTTCCGGCAGCCACAAGGCAATTGTTTTCAGGACTATTAATAAACCTGGTTAAAAATAATTTCAAGTCATTGGTAACAGAATATTTAACTGAAATCGAATCTGCAATAGTCTTCAGCATCTCTATATCTGCTGTTCTTTCATAAGATAATTGATAAAAATATATTTCATCAAACATATCTTTAATGGTTAATAGCATTTGCTTAATATTTTTATCCTTCATTACACTAAATAATATCGTGGATTTACTGTAATTATCTTTTTCAATTCTAAACGTATTAATTAAAGATTCAATACCTTCAGGATTATGTGCTGAATCAAGAATAATACGGGGCTTATTTAGAGCAATTTCGTACCTGCCCTGTATTTTTGTATTCTTAACAACATTTTTTATTCCATTTGTGATTATAAAAGGATCATCAATGTTAAAAGTTTTTGCAATGCACAGCGCTGCAAGTGCT
>JAVEUY010000232.1:0-5311 GCA_034005315.1 Ignavibacteriaceae bacterium
TGAAGAACTTGATGTTATGAATGCTTTTATCGATAATCTCTCAAAGTTTTATGACCCGAAAAAAATCAAACCGTTTAAAGTAGTAGTCAATGCAGGTAATGGATGTGCAGGATTAGCTTTAGATGCAATTGAATCCCGATTACCTATAAAAATGATAAAGCTTTTTAATAATCCTGATTCTCACTTTCCAAACGGAGTCCCAAATCCTCTTTTGGTTGAAAACAGAAAACCAACTATTGATGCAGTATTAAAAAACAATGCTGATCTGGGTGTTGCATGGGATGGAGATTATGATCGTTGTTTCTTCTTTGATGAAAGAGGAAATTTCATCGAAGGATATTATATCGTTGGTTTGCTGGCTAAATCAATCTTGAAAAAATTTCCTGGCGAAAAAATTGTGCATGATCCGAGACTTATCTGGAACACAATTGATGTTGTTGAACATAGCAAAGGAATTCCAGTTCAATCTAAAAGCGGTCATGCTTTTATTAAACAGAAAATGCGCGAAGTTAATTCGATCTACGGCGGTGAAATGTCTGCTCATCATTACTTCAGGGATAATGCTTATTCAGACAGCGGTATGATACCATTCCTCTTAATAATGCAATTAATGTCAGAAGATGATAAAACATTAAGTGAACTTGTTGAAGAAATGATTGCCAATTATCCTTGTTCCGGTGAGATCAATTCAACGATATCCGATCCGGCAGGTAAAATTAAAGAGATAGAAAAATTATACACCGGCGGTAAAGTTGATAAGATTGATGGATTGAGCGTTGAATATGATAACTGGAGATTCAATCTCAGAATGTCTAACACAGAACCAATAATCAGACTGAATGTTGAGTCTAAAGGCGATGTATTGCTAATGGAAGAAAAGACAAAAGAATTGTTGGAAATAATCCGGAAGTAAAAATATTTGGTCCTTCCGTGTTTTTATCGGAAGGACTCATAAATTAAACTTTAACTTCAATCTTAAATGGAATTTTTAATTTTTCCCATTCTAATTTTATAACAGCAGTTTTATCAGATGTTTTTGTTATAGTATAAGTAAGCCACTCTTCCCAATCACCTTTTTGTGGTTTAACTTTAATTCTTAAAGCATCTTCAGATTCATTATATTCAAAAGCACCCCATTGATCTGCAACTTTATTAAAAATCAATGTCCATTCATTCTTTCCGGGAATTGCAAAAAAACTATATGAGCCTTTTTTCAGATTCTTTCCTTCGATAATAACATCCGTAGAAAAAATAATTTTTGTTGCTTCATTAGCACCTGCACGCCAAACTGCATTATAAGGAACAAGTTTTCCCCAGATCGTTCTTCCTTTAACTCCCGGGCGACCATATATAATTTTAACATCAGTAAATCCGATTGTCTGCATCAATTCAGCTTTTGGGCTGATTCTTACCTCTTCTTTTTTATCCTGAGCAATTATATCATTTAAGATAAATGAACCAAACAGCATTAGTAACATTATAAAGGACATCGTTATTTTCATATTAACACCTTTCATTTTGTTTGGGTATTCAGGTTTTTTGCAATACATCAACTACTCTGTCAATCTCATCAAACGTATTATAAAAATGCGGAGAAAACCTGATCATACCTTCTCTTAAAGAACAAATAATTTTATTTTGTTCTAGTTTTTTAATAACCAAATCCGGATCCTGAATTCTAGCTGTAACTATTCCGGCTAATTCACTTTCTTTACAGTTTAAAAGTAAACTATTAAGTCCGATTGAAGCAAGCCTGGCAATAAAATATTTTGAATTTTCCAGCACTCTCTTTTCTACTTCATCAAAGCCAAAATCATTAAATAATTTTAGCGATTTATTAAAAGCATAAACCCCAAGTGAATTAATTGTTCCGCCTTGAAAAACATCTGCAGTAGTTTTAAGATCAAGCTGATAGTCCAAAAGGTTCCAGGCATTATTTACAGATAACCATCCAATATTTGTAGGAATTAATTTTTTCTGAAGTTTCTCATTCAGATAAATAAAAGCAAGTCCCTGAAATCCGAGCAGCCATTTTTGTGTACCGCATGAAAGGAAATCAATATTACATTTTCTAACATCTAATCTAACAGCACCTAAAGCCTGAATAGCATCTACAGAAAAAATTATATCGTTATCTTTACAGTATGTTCCAAGCTTTTCTAAATCTGTTCTGTAGCCCGAAAGAAACTGAACATAACTAACCGAGATAAGTTTTGTACCGGGTTTAATTGAATCAATTATCATCTCGGCAGTTACTTTTCCATGATCTGATTTTACAAAATCAACCTCAACTCCAAATCGTTTAAGATTTAAGAAAGGATAAACATTTGCAGGAAATTCAATATCATTTAAAAGTATTCTATCGCCTTTTTTCCATTGTATGCTTTGTGTTAAATAATTAAAGCCGTTAGAAGTATTGTCCGTAAAAGCTAATCTTTCAGGTACAGTATTTAACATAGAAGCAAGAATAGATTTAGTTTCAGCCGCAACCTCAATGAAAGACTTAAAGTCATCTATATTTCTTTCACTCTTTTCTTTTAAGATTTTATTTATTGTATTAACAAGCAAGACTGAAAACGGACCGGTTGCTGCATGGTTAAAATAAATTATTTCATTCCCTATGTAAGGAAACAAAGTTCTTATGTTGTCAAGATTCATCTTTGAAATTCGATTTTAGTTTATTTAGTTTACAATATAAAAATAATAATGAATTATTTCTCTTCTAAAATATACAGGCAAAATATGGCTTCAAATAAATCAATAAGACACAGAGAACTAAAACCAGAAGAATTACGCTGGAAATGCGATCCCGAAATATTTAAGTTTGAATCAACAGAAGATATCGACCCCATTGAAGGAATACTTGGTCAGGAACGTGCTCTGAAAGCACTTCGTATGGGGATAGATTTAAGAAGTCCGGGTTATAATATTTATATAGCCGGATTGTCAGGTTCAGGAAGAGCAACTACAATAAAACAAATGTTAGAAAAAATAAGCAGCGATTGTCCTAAACTATATGATTATGCTTATATAAATAACTTTGTTGATCCTGATCAGCCATTACTTTTAAAATTTCCGAAAGGACAGGCTAAAGAATTTAAACAAGATCTTAACTCTGCTATCGAAGTATTAAAGCAGCGAATTCCTATTGCACTGGAAAGTGAACTATATCTTTCAAGAAGAAAAATTATTGTTGATGAGTATAATCAGAAAGAACAGGAACTACTGAATTCTTTTGATTCTGAACTTAGAGAAAAAGGTTTTTCATTGGGCCAGATAAGAGTTGGTGATCAGATAAGACCGGATATTGTGCCATTAATTGATGGGCAGCCGGTTCCGGTTTTTCAACTTGAAGAACTTATTAAACAAAACAAAATCTCAAAAGAAAATGCACAGAAAATCATAAATGAATATGGTGAACATCAACAAAAACTTCAGATCATTTTTAAAAAAGGATTAAAGATTAGCCAGGGATTTCAGGAAAAATTACAGCAATTAGAAAAAGAAAGTGCAGAAGTAATAGTACTTGGAATTTTTGAAGGGTTAAAAGAAAAATACATTTCCAATTCAATCGTGGAGCACTTATCTACTATTCAAAAAAATATACTTGATAATATCCAAATCTTTAAAGGACTTAAACCGCAGGGTGATGTTACTCAGGAAGGTTTTACGATTGATTACTTTCGTGATTATGACCTTAATATCATACTTGATAATTCACAGACTAATGAATGCCCGATAATTGTTGAAACTAATCCAACTTTCTCAAATCTTTTCGGAAATATTGAACGCGTTAATGATGGCAGAGGTAATTGGTACAGCGATTTTACAAATATTAAGACCGGTTCTCTTCTTAGAGCAAACGGAGGATATCTTGTTTTAAATGTTATGCATTTATTTGAAGAACCAGGCGTTTGGAAAACTTTGAAAAGAGTTCTTACTTATAATAAACTGGAAATACGGGAATCACCCAATCTGTTATCAATGGCATCAACCTCTTTAAAACCACAGCCGATTGATATAGACACTAAGGTAATTATGATCGGTAATCAATTAATTTATTCTTTTTTGGCTGAGCGTGAATATGATTTCAAAAAAATGTTCAAAGTAAAAGCTTATTTTGATTATTAGATCAACAGAAAAAATAATAATCTAAATGAATATTCAAGAGTAATTAAAAAAATAATCAAACAAGAAAAACATAAAGAGTTTGATAAATCAGCTATTGCACACCTGCTTGAAATAAGTGCAATAATCGCCGGAAGTCAGAATAAACTTTCTCTACGCTTTTCTAAAATTGCTGATATCGCACGTGAGGCAAGCTTTTGGGCAACGGATGATGGTTTTAATATTGTATCGGCTGCACATATAGAAAAAGCTTATCAGCTTACGCGTGAAAGACACGGAATGCTTGAAGATAAAGTAACTGAAATGTTTGAAAACAAAACTCTTCTTATCGATACAGAAGGTGAAAGAGTCGGACAGATTAACGGACTGGCTGTTTATAATGCTGATTTTTATTCCTTTGGCAGACCAACACGAATTACTGCAACTGTTTCTTTGGGCAGCGGCAGCATAATTAATGTTGAACGTGAAGCTGGTATGAGCGGAAGACACTATAATAAAGGGGTGCTAATAATTTCAGGATATTTTAAAGAAACATTCGGACAGGAACAGCCTTTATCTTTTAATGCAAATCTTGTGTTTGAACAATCTTATGGTATGGTTGATGGAGATAGTGCTTCCTGTACAGAAATTTTTGCATTATTATCTACTCTGTCAGGTTTACCGATAAAGCAATCTATAGCTGTAACAGGTTCGCTTAATCAAAAAGGTGATGTTCAGCCGATTGGCGGAGTTAATGAAAAAATTGAAGGCTTCTTTGATATTTGTAAACTCAACAGATTAACAGGTAATCAGGGTGTTATAATTCCTGTTCAAAATATAAGTGACCTGATGCTTCGTGAAGATATTATTGAGGCTGTAAAAAATAACAACTTTTATATTTATCCAATCTCCAGAGTTGAAGAAGGTATAGAAATCCTGACAGGTGTTAAAGCAGGAAAAAAATCAGATAGCGGATATGAAGAGGGATCAGTTTTTTATCTTGTTGAAAAAAAGATTATAACTCTATACGAAAAATCACGGGCTGTAAGAACTAATAATCACGGAAAAGATAAGAAACGAGTATCTGCAAAATCAGTAAAAAAAAAAAAAGAAAAGTCCAACCATAAAACCAAAGAGAAGGACTAAATAATTTTAAGTTATCCAAACTTAATTGCCAGAACAAAAATCCTTACGACTTTAGGAC
>JAVEUY010000233.1:0-5301 GCA_034005315.1 Ignavibacteriaceae bacterium
CATCACTGCTTAAAATTTCCTTTTTCATTTTTCCTGTCCTTTTTTAACAATAACAGATACTAACAATCTAAGTCAGAGCTTTTAATAAAATTCCTAAAAGATGCTTTTATTTATAAAACAAATTAAAACAAATCTAAATAAATTGAAGTTAGTAAAATCAAAGGCAATTGAAATTGCGGGTTTCGGTATGATTAAGAAAAGAAGGATAATGTGAGCGCGTAAGATTATTAAAGTGAGATTGAATTTAGAATTTCAATCTCACTTTTAATTTTAACCACTTTTACTTCATCAGTATCATCTTGCGTGTTGCTGTAAAGTTACCTGATTTAATTGTGTATAGATATACTCCTGAAGTTATGTCAGAGGCATTAAACTTAACTGTGTGTTTTCCTGCTTCCATAAATTCATTAACAAGTGTTACTACTTCAGAGCCGAGTATGTTATAAATTTTTAATGTTACATTATCAGACTTAGCAAGTGCAAAAGAAATTTCTGTTTCAGGATTAAATGGATTCGGGAAATTCTGTAATAAAGAATATTCTCTGACAACATCAAAATCTACTTCAACTGAGTTAAATATTTTTGCAGTGCCGTCAAAATCAATTTGTCTTAATCTGTAATAAGATTTTCCGTCAACAGGATTTACATCTTTAAAGCTGTAAGCTGATCTTTCAGTGGTTGTTCCTTTACCGGAAACGAAACCGATTTTTTGCCAGCCGGTGTTTGAAATAGCTGATCTTCTTTCAATATCAAATCCAAGATTGTTTGCTTCGGATGCTGTTATCCATTGTAATAAAACATTGTTGTCTTGTGTAACAGCAGTGAAAGAAGTTAATTCAACCGGAATAATTCCGAAATAAAAAACTCCAATATCGTCCACATACCATCCGTCTCTTGTAACAGATACATCGCTCTTAAGCTCAAATCTTAGTTTAACCTGATTGGTATTATAGTTTGATATATCTATCAGTTCATTTACCCAGGTGGATTGAGTTCCGTTGTAAACCGGTTGACCAGTTGGTTGAAATGAACCGCTGGCGGGCTTTGTATAGTTTCCGGAAAGCGGAGTAAATGTGCTTCCGTTATTTGTGGAAATTTTAACCTGTCCGTAATCGTAGCCGGATTCCATATCAAACTTTGTCCAGAACGATAATCTTGAGTGATTATTTGCACTAAGATCAATTGCATTTTTTAATGTCATAGTAACAGTTGCATTATTAGTATAGTTTCCGTTTTTACTATCTGTAAATGATGTTGGAGCCGAGTGATATGAAAGCGTTGTTGCTTCCCATTTTGGACTGGAAGCAGGCGAACTTGTAACATCCCACAATATTAACGGGTCATTTGTTGAATCAGCAAATGCTATAATTGGTACACCGGTAATAAAACTTAATGTATCTACAAACATTGGTGTTCCGGATGAATAAACTGTAAGCAACATCTTTATCTGAACATCTGCTTCAATGGTTTCATCAATATTAAATGAAAAATTCTGATTGTTGTTTACCGTTGTTCTTGCAGGAACATTTCCGATAGTGATTGTTCCGGTGTTAACAGAGATAAGCGGATTATCTGAACTAAGAGATAAGGAAACATTTGATGCATCGCTTAATCCTTTATTTCTCAACTGCGGAATAATCAGTTCGGCATTATCCCCGGGATTAAAATATTGCTGAGAAAAATGCTGATTGACAGGCAGAACAAAATCGCCTGCAACGTAAGCATAATAAATGTTCGGCATTAAGTTCTCGATTGCTAAAGGAAATATTTCCGGTTGACTTGGCCAGAATCCTGTGCTACCGACTTCAGGAGTCATTGCAAATATTTTTCCGTGATTTAATACTGTGTCACCGTCATACATATAGTCATCGCTGTTTCCGCGCGTGCTGTATCCAACTGTCTGCTGATCAGTTCCGTATTCATAACCGTTATAAGCTGTCATATCACGTGCAAATTCGCGAAAAGTTGCCGAGTCAGGAGTTTCCATTTCCAATGCACCGTATGGATAGATTAATAAATTGCTGTACGTATGATAGTTAAGTGTATTCTTTATATATCGCGTAGCTAAAAAGTCTCTCAGGTTTGCAACTTCAGGTTCAGAGAACGGAGCAATTCCCCGGTATGTTTCACTTGATGGAGTTGTGCTTGAACCGCCGTTGGGCGCATTCCAGTATGTATAAGGTCCGAAATTTCTGTTAAGATCAACTCCGTAACTACCTGTGTTATTCTTTCTGTTTTTTCTCCACATTCCGCCGCCGCTGGGATTTGTGCTTCTGTTATATTCATATCCGTCAGGATTAAGAACAGGAATAAAATACATCTCTCTGTTGTTAACAAGATATTGAACGGAAGGATCTGTATTATAATTTTCAAGCAGATAATACATAAAGTATATCAGCTGCATCATACTTTGAGGTTCTCGTGCGTGGATAAGCGCTGTATAAAGCACTTCTGGTTCTTGTTCATCAATATCAGGATTATCAGAAATCTTAACCATATACATTGGTCTGTTTTCAACAGTGTTTCCAATCGAAGTTTTTGCAGTAATAAGATTCGGATAATTCTGTCTCATACTATCAAGCTGGGCATATACTTCAGTAAGTGTGTAAAAGCCGCCCATCGAACCAAACCCAAATCCTTCTACGCCGTATTTTTCCTTACTATCTCTAATGAATGCTGCTTTTTCAGATTCAGTAAGTGTGGGAAGTTTTGAATAGTATTCATACCAATCGTCTATTAATACCTCATAATTAAAACTCGTCATCTGAAGTTTTTGAATATCTTCATCATCAACAAAAACTATTATCGCTTTATCTTTGGTAATGTATGGATGATCGAACTGCAGACCGATATTCTGTAATTCAGTAATATCCTGCAGATTTTGAATTTGAATTTTAACTTGTTTGTAATTTTGCGGTAATGTATTGGTAATCAGTAAAAATGAAAACAAGAGAGCCAGCAGATATTTCATATTGCACCTTTGAAGAAATTAGATTATTTATAGTTTTAAATTACAAGATATTTTTGAATACTTCATACTATATTTTATAATTGTAAACTATCGGCTAAAACAAATGATTATTAAACTTTTGAAAAATATGTATTTCAAAAACTAATTGGAAAGAAATAATGAGTAAAATAACAGTTTATGAAAAACCAACCTGCACAACCTGCAGAAACGTAGCAAAAGTCTTTTCAGATCAGGGGATAGATTTTCAGAAAGTAAATTATTACATCCAGCCGTTCAGTAAATCATTATTAAAATCATTACTGAAAAAAATGAATATGAAGCCGGCAGAATTACTAAGAACAAAGGATGATGTTTACAAGAAATTAAAAAATAAAATTGCAAAACTTTCTGATGATGAAATTATTAATCTTATGATAGAACATCCTGACCTGATCCAAAGACCAATTGTAGAAAAAGGCGATAAGGCAATTCTTGCAAGACCGCCGGAAAAAATAAAAGAGCTTTTCTGAACAGTGAACTTATTCTTTTTCTTTAAGTAAGATATCTTTGCATTTGTTTAATTCAGTAAGCCAATCGTCTGAAGGTTTTGGATATTCCGGATTTAAGTTTCTCAGGGTTTCAACAATTACTTCGCTTACAACTAATCTGGTAAACCATTTTTTATCTGCCGGAACTACATACCATGGAGCATAATTTTTACTGGTTGCATTGATTGCATCTTCATAGGCTTTCTGATATTCATCCCAACAGTTTCTTTCTTCAATATCAGCAGCAGAAAATTTCCAGTGTTTTGCCGGATCTTCGATCCGTTTAAGAAATCTTTTCTTTTGTTCATCTTTAGAAACATGTAAAAAGAATTTTACTACAGCAGTTCCGTTCTCATAAAGATATTTTTCAAAATTATTTATTTGCTCATATCTCCTTTGCCATATTTTATCATCCACAAGTTCAGGTGGAAGCTGCTGATACTTTAACAAATTATGAACCTTTACTACTAAAACCTCCTCATAATGTGATCTGTTAAAAATCCCGATTCTTCCTCTTTCCGGAAGTGCTTTATTTATCCTCCACAAATAACCATGATCCTGTTCTTCTTTTGATGGCTGCTTAAAAGAATAAACCTGTGTTCCTTGCGGATTAAGACCGCTCATTACATGTTTAATCGTACTGTCTTTTCCTGCTGCGTCCATCGCCTGAAAGATAAGCAGCAGTGAATATTTATTGGAAGCATAAAGCTTATCCTGAAGCTTAGCCATTTTATCAATATTCTCTTTCAAAAGCTTTTTTGCTTCATCTTTGGATTTTATAACTGATGTGTCATTTGTGGTACAAGCAGAAAGTTTGATTTTACTATTTGCCTTTACCAGATAGTCTGATGTTTTCATTGTTGATCCATTATTATTAGAAACTAATAAACTCATAAAATTCTTTAACAATTTAAAAAATTATTGATTTAAGGGTAAACAAATCTTTGTTTTATCCGACAATAAAAAGGTGATTTTGCATAATTTAAATATCGCTGTTTGATAATGAGACGTTAAAGAATTTTTACTATCGCAATAATTACACGCTAAAAATGACTGAAAAGCCAAAAAAATGTGATAAAGATATGTTTTCAATCATTCTGCATTTATAACTTACTTGGCATAAGTGTTGTCAAAAATCTTTGGTTTTGTTAACAAAATATTAAAGCCTGATACACAATAGTGACAGATAATATAAATAAAAGCATTTCAGAAATACTACCGGATTTTTTCAATAAAAACCAGGTAGATGAGTTCCTGCATATTTTCCGGTCGTCTTTAAGAAGTAAGTCAGATACAGAAGTTTTTCAGCAAGTTAATCTGCCTGATTTTAAAGTTGAAACGGGGTTAAGCTACAGATCGCAAATTGATCTGTTAGTTACTTTTGCCGAAAACAAACTTGAACGTGAAAAATTCCTTTCATTGCTTCTTTACTTAGGTCAGGCTTCAATTACTAATGGTGAGTTTTCTGCTGCAATTGATGTAAATGAAAAGATTATAAATCTTACCAGAAATGACCGTGATATGACAAACCTTGCTGCAAATGCTCATCTTTTAATCGGAGAAATTTACAGCAGGCAGGCAAGCTGGCAAAATTGTCTTGAGTCCATAAACACTGCAATCAGATTGTTCTCTTCAATAAATGATATTAAGGGAGTAGCAAAGTGCGAGAATCTGCTTGGCACTGTCTATGGCGATCTTGGCAACATTCAAAAAGCTGTTGAAAACTTTGAATCTGCACTTGAAAAATCAAATGACGAATTAAATTATACTCAAAAGGGAAAAATCGAAATTAATCTCGGCATT
>JAVEUY010000234.1:0-5280 GCA_034005315.1 Ignavibacteriaceae bacterium
ACGCTCTTCCGATCTGTAAACCTGCTAAATCTGTTTCATCTGTGTACTATCAGAAATAGTGCTTTGCGTGAACCAAAGCCAAATACATTTCATGCCAGAAGCGCAAAGAAAGGACAAATACAAAGCACGCAAATGAAGAATATCAAAACACAGGTTACTTAGTTGTAAATACTGATTAAGTTTTTTTGTTATTGTAATGAGGAAAGAATTTTACACTGATTTTACAACAGCTTTAACCAGCCTTGCAAATGTATCTTTAACTCTGTCAGCAGTTTCTGTAACCTCTGAATGAGAAAGTTTTTGGTCTGAGATACCGGCAGCAAAATTTGTAATGCAAGAAATTGCTGATACCTTCATTTCAAGATATGAAGCATAAACTGCTTCGTGAACTGTTGACATACCAACTGCGTCAGATCCAAATTGTTCAATAAAATTTATTTCAGCGGGAGTTTCATAAGAAGGTCCTTTGGTAAAAAAATATACTCCTTCTTTTAAGTTAATTCCTTCTGCTTTTGCTGACTCTTTTATAACCTTATTCATCTCAGAACAGGGTAAATCTAAAAAATTATTTTTTACTGTTGGATTTGTTAATCCAATCAGATCAGTTAATTCCTTCTTAATCAGGATGCCATTGAATGATGTAATAAGCATTAAATCGCCGGGAGAAAAATTTTTATTTATTCCGCCTGCTGCATTTGTAAGCAGTAATTTATCAGCGCCAAGTTTGTGGGATATAAAAACAGGAATTACACATTCGTTAATATCATATCCTTCATAAAAATGAACTCTGCCCTGGAAAAGGATTAGCTTTTTATTTTCATATTCTGCAAAATGAATTTTACCTTTATGTCCAACAACAGTTGATTCCGGATAACCGGGAATATCCGAAGTAGAAATTGATTTATGAATTTGCAATTGTTCTGCAAAATCACCAAGTCCGCTTCCGAGTATAATTGATAACTCAGGTTCAAAAGGTGCCTCTGATTTTAAATAGTCAGTAAGGGTTTTGTATTTTGAATTTAAGTTAATCATCAGAATGAAAAAAATAATCCGGCTAAAGTTGCAGTTAATAAAGTTGTAATCACTCCGCCTGTAACTGCTTTAATTCCTAATGCAGCGATATCAGATCTTCGGTTTGGTGCTAACGGACCAAGTCCGCCAATCTGTATTGCGATCGAAGAAAAATTAGCAAATCCGCATAAAGCATAAGTAGCCATAAGGATTGATTTTTCGTTTATGAGTTTTCCGGTTTGCACCAATGTGCTCATATCAGAATAAGCAACAAATTCATTCAATACTACTTTTGTTCCGAGTAAGCTGCCGAATGAAAGTGCATCCTGCCATGGAACACCAATTCCGAAAGCTATGAACTGCAACACCAAACCAATCACTAATTGAAAACTTAAAGGCTGACCAAAATTAGTTACGAAGTAATTATTCATTCCTGTCAGATCACCAAGACCATTTAAAAAATAATTTATCAGTGCTATAAAAGCAATAAATGCAATCAGCATAGCACCGACATTTAATGCAAGCTGTAAACCATCTCCGGCGCCATTTGCAGCAGCTTCAATAACATTTTTAGATGTTTTTTCAATCTTAACTTTTACAATTCCTTTCGTTTCGGATTCAGAAGTTTCGGGAATTAAAATCTTACCAATCATCATGGCTCCGGGTGCAGCCATAAAACTTGCACCAAGAAGCTGAGTAGCAAACATCTGTTGTGCCTGAAACAGTTCTACTCCGTGTGCAGAAGCGTAAGCACTGCCAAGCATTTGAATATAAGCAGCCATCACACCGCCTGCAATTGTAGCCATTCCGCCTATCATTACTGTAAGAAGTTCACTTTTTGTCATTCCTTTTATAAAAGGTTTAATCATCAGCGGAGCTTCAGTTTGTCCAACGAAAATATTTGCTGTGCAGGATAGAGATTCAGCACCGCTTGTTCCCATTACTTTTGCCATCACCCATGCCATTCCCTGAACAATTTTTTGCATAACTCCGAGATAATATAAAACAGACATCAGACTGGCAAAGAAAATAATTGTCGGCAGAACCTGAAAAGAAAAGAACATTCCGAGTGAGCCAGTATTGCCGGGTGAAAGAGCAAGATCACCAAAAACAAATTTTGCACCTTCAGTTGTGAAGTTTAATATTAAAACAAAACCATAACTGACCCAGTTAAAAAAATCTTTGGGCCAGCCGAACGGAGAAAAGAATTGTCTTAGTGAATCACCGCGAAGAATAAGTATTGCAAATATTATCTGAAGAACAAATCCTGAAATAACCAATCTCCAGTTTACTTTTTTCTTATTGTTCGATAAGAGAAATGTAATTCCGATTAATAATGCTAATCCAAATAATCCGCGAAAGAAAGATTCAAAATCCATTTGTATTATTCCTCAGTTGGTATATAATGGCATTTACGGCAGCGTGCTTCATAAACATCTGCTGCACCAACAATTACTCTTTCTGATGATGTTGTTTTACGCTGAGTTCTGTCAGCAGGGTTTCCGCACACAACACAAATTGCAAGTGACTTGGTTATATATTCTGCTATTGCTAAAATCTGCGGCATTGGTTCAAAGGGAATTCCTTTAAAGTCCATATCCAAACCAGCAACAATAACACGTTTACCTTTATCAGCAAGCTTATTACAAACATCAGCCAGATCATTTGAAAAAAATTGTGCTTCATCAATTCCGATTACTTGTGCATCTTCAACAAAATCGAAAATTTCGTTTACATCTTTTACAGTTATTGATGGAAGAGATTGTTCGCTGTGAGATACAATTGCATTGTTTGAGTATCTTGTATCAATCTGTGGTTTGAAAATAACCACTTTTTGTTTTGCGATTTTTGCTCTTCTTAAACGGCGGATCAGTTCTTCTGTTTTTCCGCTGAACATACAGCCGGTTATTGCTTCAATCCAGCCGGTTTCTTTTGGCACTGAGTGAGGTGTTGGTTCCATATTATTTATTTAAATCCTTATTTCCGAAAGCGTGCGGCAATAATTCAGATGTTTTAAATACTTTATATTCACCTTTACCGTTTGAACATATAATATCAATCTCACCGCAGTGATCAGAAATTATTTGTCTGCAGGAACCGCAGGGAGTAATATAATCAGGTGAATCGCTTGCAATTGCGATAGCTTTAAATTTTCTTTCACCTTCAGACATTGCTTTGAATATAGCTGTCCGTTCGGCACAAAGCGTTAAACCGAAGGTGCTGTTTTCAACATTACAGCCGGTAAAAATTATATTATCCTCAGTTAAGAGTGCTGCACCGACATGAAAATGTGAATAAGGAGGATGAGCGTTTTGTTTAGCTTCAACAGCTTTTTGTATTAGTATATTATATTCCATAACTCTGGGTTGAAAAATATTCTTATTTTTTTTCAGTTCAAATCTTTAGGCTGGAATTGCATTAAATAATAATTAATCAGATTAACAATAATTTGTGAAATCAGCAGTTTGCCTTATAAGGCTGTAAAGAAAACAGTCATAATATATTGCTGGCAACCAGGAATAAATACATTTTATTATAAATCCTGAATTATTAGTATTGTCATATCTTATTCAAAAGTATTAACTTTGCCACTAATATTTTATAATAATCTAATTATCTACAAATGACAGAAGACCTTCAAAATAAAAATTTCAGCTATTATCTGAGCATTTTATTTAAATGGAAAAAATTCATAATAATAAATTTAATTATTGTTGTCGGACTTTCATTAGGAATTTTATTCTTATTTCCTAATACATACAAAGCTACTACTGTTGTTATGTTACCTCCTGAAACAAGCTCAGGATTAGGCAGTTTAACTGGTTTACTTTCTGGTAAGACTTCGGCATCGTCAATTGGTTCAAAGCTTTTTGGCGGATCATCTGCCAGTCTGGATGCTTTACTTGCTATCCTAAATAGCAGAACTGTTCAGACAACAGTCATTAAAAAGTTTAATTTAATAGATTATTACGGATATAGTGAAAACAAAATTGATAAAGCATTAAAAGATTTTCGAACTGATATATCGTTTGAACCTACTGAATATGATATGATAGAGATTAGTGTTATTAATGAAGATCCTCAAACAAGTGCTGATATTGCTAATTATTTTGCTGAATTAGTTGATAGTTTAAATATCGTATTAAATACTCAGGCTGCCAGAAATAACAGAAGTTTTATTGAAAAAAGATATGTAAAAAATTTAGTTGACCTTAAAGCCGCTGAAGACTCTCTTTCAAAATTGCAAAAAAAATACGGAGTCTTTGCTGTTCCTCAACAGCTTGAAGTAGCTGTAAAATCAGCTGCTGAAATTGAAGCTCAACTGGTGGAAAAGGAGGTAATGGCAGAATTAGTAAAAAAGCAATTTGGTGAAAATTCTCCAAACTATATTCCATTCAAAGAACAAGTTGAATTTTTGAAAAATAAAGTGCACGAAATAAAATATTCACCAAAGATTTCAAATAACTCTAATGTTCTATTGCCTTTTAAGAACCTGCCGGCGCTTTCGATGGAATATTTAAGGGATTTTAGAGAATTAGAAATCCAGCAAAAAATTCTTGAAGTTATTTTGCCTCTTTACGAACAAGCAAAAGTTGAAGAGCAAAAAAGTATTCCTACCATAATGGTTTTAGATAAGGCTGTTCCTCCGCAAATAAAATATGCACCTAAAAGAGCTACGATAACTATTATTATAGTATTAGTTTTTTTATTTGCATTATTACCTCTCATCTTTCACGCTGAATTTGTTTTAGCCAGAGATATACAAAAAAACGCATTTGAAGAATTTGAATCTAAGTTTTTAAAACGAATACAGAGATTATATAGATTAAAGTTTTAAACTAAGAATCATAGATGATAATTATAATATCACTTTTTATTGCAATAGCTTCTGTTTTTCTCGGCAAATACATATTCGGTCGGTTATTCAATCATATTTCTTTATATGTTTTTGCCTGGCTGCCGATTATAGTCCTTTTTCAATTAAAACTTATCAGATATCAGGAGCTTTCTACTGAAGTTTGGCTGCTTATTTTATTTGCGTATCTATCTTTTTTACTAGGTACATTAACAATTTATGCCGGAAGAAAATTAAATGGTTCTTCAAATGAGTATAATGTAAAATATAACTGGAGTGTTGATAATGGCAGAACGATACGATTACTTGTTTTGGTATTTGGAATAATTGGTTTACTAGCTGTAATTCAAAATTGGATAGCATTATTATACAAATTTGGAACCATTCAAAACGTTTTATTAAATGAGAGCTTA
>JAVEUY010000235.1:0-5239 GCA_034005315.1 Ignavibacteriaceae bacterium
TCGGAGTAGTAAGAAGAATATCACCAAGCGAGCTAAGCCTGATAATCAGAATTCTTTTTAATTTAGATAATTCTATTGGAATCAAATGATTAACAAATATTGTTCACGCAAATTTATCATTTAGTGCAGATATATCCATAAATGGATTTGAACTTTTTGAATCTGTGGCTAATTTTAAAGTATTAAATTTTAAGGATTATTTATGACGACTTTACCTCCGCCAAAAGTAAAAAAATTTCCTGAAGACTCTGTAGAATCCAGAGTTTATTCACTTGTAGAAAGTTTATCTCAATATATTGAAATACCGAACGACAGAAACAGATTATCTTACTGTCTCTATAAATATCTTAATAATGAAGGTGATGAACCGAAGATCACTTTAGTTAACTCAAAAATAAATTTTTCAGGAATTTCACTCGAAGATCTTGCTAAAAAGCTTGATGAAGGCTTAGAAAAGATTAAATAAAAAATAAAGAGACTGTTTTATAAACTTTCTGCTAAAATCTGTTTTCAGAACATCAAGATGATGTTATAATGAATTATAAAACAGTCTCTTATTATAAAACTACTTTACCTCTATCATTTCATATTCTCTTAGAAATTTTTCTACAAGCAAAATATCTTCTTCGCTGCCGATAAAAATTGGTGTGCGCTGATGAAGCGATTTAGGCTGAATCTCTAATATTCTTTGTTTACCATTTGAAGCTCGTCCGCCGGCTTGCTCAACAAGAAAAGCCATAGGATTACATTCATACATCAATCTTAATTTGCCGTTTGGATTTCTGGAATCAGCAGGATACATAAAGATACCGCCATATAAAAGATTACGATGAATATCTGCAACCATAGAACCAATGTATCTGGATGAATAAGGTCTGTCGGTTGCTTTGTCTTCATCCTGAAGCCATTTAATATATTTTTTTAATCCCTGATGCCAGTAAAGATAATTGCCTTCGTTGATGCTGTATATTTTTGATTTTTTCGGAGTTTTAATATTTGGATGTGATAAAATAAATTCACCGAATGAAGGATCAAGAGTAAAACCGTGAACGCCGTTACCTACAGTATAAACAAATAAAGTACTTGAACCATATATTATATAACCTGCTGCAAGTTGCTGTAGCCCTTGCTGTAAACAATCTTCCATTGTTCCGGGTCCGTTTCCCGGTGATACTCTTCTGTAAATAGAAAAGATAGTGCCAATGCTTACATTAGCATCAATATTAGAAGAGCCGTCAAGCGGATCAAACAGTAAGATATATTTACCCATATGAAACTCTTGCGGAATATGAATAATATCCTCTTCTTCTTCACTAGCCATTACACAAAGATGACCGCCATGATCCATAGCTTTTATCATCATTTCGTGAGCATAAATATCCAGCTTCTTTACTTTTTCACCGTGTACATTTTCATCCCCTGTAAATCCGAGTATATCCACCAAACCTGCTTTATTAACTTCCAGCGAGATAACTTTTGCAGCAAGTGAAAGATCGTGAAGAAGATCAGAAAGTTCACCTGTTGCTTCAGGATATTTTCTTTCTTCTTCGTAAATATGACGAGCAAGAGTGTTGAATTTCATTCGTTTCATTATTCTCTCCCTTTTGTAATATGTTAGATGGTTTTAATTATTTCCTGATCTTTATATTGAAGTTGATAAAGTTTATAATAAATCCCGCGCTTTGCAAGCAATTCCTGATGATTTCCGATTTCTCTTATTTCTCCCTTATGTAAAACAATAATTTTATCAGCATTTTGTATAGTTGAAAGACGATGCGCTATTACAATAGCTGTTCTGCCGATTAATAATTTTTCAATTGCTGATTTTATCAGATTTTCTGCTTCAGTATCAATACTTGAAGTTGCTTCATCCAAAATTAAGATTTTAGGATCATAAGCCAAAGCTCTTGTAAAAGAAATTAACTGTTTTTGTCCCACACTTAATGTTGCGCCTCTTTCTTTAACTTCTTCCTGATATTTGTTTGTAAGATTGGAAATAAACTTATCTGCTCCTACAGTTTTTGCAGCACTGATAACCTGCTCAACAGGTATCTCATCGTTATCCATATTTATATTTGATTCAATCGTTCCCGAAAAAAGAAAAACATCCTGTAGTACAGTCGATATATACTTTCTCAGATCCTTTTTGTTGATTTTGCGGATATCAATTCCATCCAGTAAAATCGACCCTTTTTTGATATCATAAAATCTTGTAAGAATATTTATAAGTGTGGATTTACCTGCGCCGGTGTGTCCGACAATTGCAGCTATTTCTCCTGGTTTTATGCTGAAATTAATATTCTTTAAAACATAATTATCATCATCATAAGCAAACCACACATCTTTAAACTCAATATCACCTTTTACATTGTTCAGTTTAACAGGTTCTTCCGGATCTTTTATAAAAGTCTGATTATCAAGAAGTTTAAATATTCTTTCAGATGAAGCCATTGAAGTCTGCAGAATATTATATTTTTCAGAAAGATCGCGTATCGGGCGGAAAAACATTTCTGTAAACTGTATAAAAGCAAACAGATCACCAAGTTTTACTGTGCCCTGAATTATTTCACCGCCACCGTACCATATTATCAATGCGATTGCAATTGAGCTGAGTAATTCTACAGTAGGAAAGAAAATTGCATAGTAAAAAATTGATCTGATATTTGCATCACGATGATCTGCATTAATATTTGAAAACTTTTTAAACTCATCTTTTTCTTTTCTGAATATCTGCACAACACCCATCCCGGTAACGTGTTCCTGCATATATGAGTTTAATCTTGCCAGATGAAAACGGACATCGCGGTATGTTTCTCTTACTTTTTTTCTGAAAAGAAATGTTCCGTAAACCAATACAGGCAGAACGGAAAGCGTAACAAGTGAAAGCGGAATATCCATTGAGAACATAAATACAAGTATCCAGATAATAATAAACACATCACTGAATACCATTACAATACCGGAAGAAAACAATTCATTAAGCGACTCAACATCGTTTGTTGCGCGCGTTACTATTCTGCCGATCGGTGTTCTGTCAAAATATTTTAATGCAAGTTTTTGAATGTGCTCAAAGATTTGTGTCCGTATATCGTAAAGAGTTCTTTGTCCGAGATATTGAGTGTAATATGTAAGAAAATATTGTATAATAGCCTGCAGAATTAAAGATACGAAAAGCAGCAAAGCAATTATTTTTAATCCGCTGAAATTAGAGTTCAGGATATAATCATCAATTGCAATTTTTGTAAGATAAGGTCGAAGCGGTCCGAAAGCAGCTACGAATATGTTAAGAAGAATTGCAAGTATAACATATTTTTTATACGGTTTGATATAAACCAGCAAACGCTTCATCAGTTTTGAATCGTATGCTTTACCTAATATTTCTTCTTCCTGATATTTTTCTGTCATTTCGCTGACTGGTTTATAATTTCTAACTTAATTCTTCAAGTTCTTTTTCTAATAACTGTCTGTAATGCAAATCTGCATAAATACCATTTAATGCAACAAGCTCGTTATGAGTTCCTTGTTCTGCAATAGTTTCGTTATGAATGACAATAATATTATCTGCATCCTTAACTGTAGAAATACGATGACTGATAATTATACTTGTTCTGTTTTTCATAAACTCTCTAAGGTTCTTTAAAATTCCTTCTTCAGTTTGTGTATCAACAGCAGAGAAAGAATCATCAAGAATCAGAATCTTCGGGTCGGTTGCAATTGCTCTTGCAAGAGATGCTCGTTGTTTTTGTCCGCCTGAAAAAGTTATTCCACGTTCTCCGACTATCGTATCATATCCATTTGAAAAAGTTTCCACATCTTTATCAAAGTTTGCAATACGGCTGACTTCTTTAACTTTTTCTTTATCAATCTCTCTTAATCCGTAAGATATATTTCCGTAAACAGTATCTGAAAATAAAAATGATTCCTGCTGCACTACCGCAATGTTAGTTCTTAAAACATCAAGCGGAATTTTTTTAACGTCTTTTCCGTCAATTAAAACTTCACCATCGGGAACATCATATAAACGCGGAATAAGATTTATCAAACTGGTTTTGCCTGCGCCGGTATGTCCGACAATTGCAAGTGTGGAACCAACAGGAATTTTAATATTAATATTTTTTAAAACCTCAGGCAGATTATCTGAATATCTGAAAGTAACATTTTTAAATTCAATTTCACCTTTTAATTCTTTGATTGAAGAATCAGTTTTATCTGAATCATCAATTTCATACGGTTCAGCAAAAATCTTGTTAAGTCTTTTCATACTTGCCTCTGCCTGCTGAATTATATTCATTACCCATCCAAAAGCTATAACGGGCCAGATAAGGATTGATAAGTAAGCAACAAAGGCTGCGATTTCACCAAGGCTCATTTCGCCGCTGATAACTTTACCCCCGCCGATCCAGATAACTACAATAATTGAAATTCCTGTTATTACTGTCAGGATTGGTGAAATGAGCGCCTGAATGCGAACAAGGTTCATGTTCTTTTTTAAAAATTCTTTGCTTAATTCTCCCCAGCGTTTTATTTCATTTTCTTCCCTTACATAAGATTTAATAACTCTGATACCAGAAAAATTTTCTTGTGCACGTGTTGTAAGCTGTGAAAAATTCTCCTGGATTTTAACATACTTTTCGTGTATTAGTTTGCCTACACGAAATACACCATAAGAAAGAAACGGCAGCGGCAATAGTGCATATATTGTTAAAGAAAAATTCATAGACATCATTATCACAACTACAATTGATAACCTTACTGAAGTATCTATTGAATACATTACAGCAGGACCAATAAATGATCTGATAGCATTGATATCATTGGTTGCGTGAGACATAATATTTCCGGTAGAATTGTTCTGGAAATATCTAAGTGGAAGTTTTTGAATATGTGCCCAGAAATCTCCTCTCAGGTCGTATTCAATTTCTCTTGAAACGACAATAATTGTTTGTCTGATAGAATATCTGAATATTCCGCCAATGATTGAAGCACCGATTATCAGAGCTGAATATTTTAGAAGAATATCGGTAGTAGTACTTTTTTGAAGCTCATCAATAGCATCTTTTAATAAGATTGGAAGATAAACCGTCATTGAATTGGATATCAGGATGAAGACCATTCCCCAAAGCAGTTTGGTCTTATATTTCAGAAAATATTTTTTAAGAGTAAGAAGATTCTTCATTAAAGAAAATTAAAAGAAAGATTTCTAATTGTTGTTACAAGTTAAATGTGTTATAACTAAATA
>JAVEUY010000236.1:0-5199 GCA_034005315.1 Ignavibacteriaceae bacterium
TTGAATAATTTAAGCTAAATAAAATCGAAATAATAATTGATTGAATAAGCAGAGATATTTTTTCTTTTTTTGATATAAAAGCTATCCATGAAATCTTTAACGAATTGAAAACAATAAGTATCAGCGTAATGATTTTAAAGGTATCTTTAACATAACCATACTCTTCGTCTCTTATTACAACACTCGAAACTGAAGTGAGAACAATAAAAACAATCATAAGATAAAAATAAGTGTGCTCAGAACGATATCTTCTATAAAAATACAATTCTTTAATGGTTGCAAACCAATAAGATGTTAAAACCAGAAACATCAATGAATATAAACTGAGAGTAATGTTTTGATAGAAATTCAGGTTTGAACTTAGCGAGTCTGAGTTCAATGATAGGCTGCTAAAAACAGGTTTGGAGAAGAGTAAAACAAGAAAGACAAAGGCAACAATTATACCTGAATTTAATACCAGGGCTGAAGGTTGGGCACCAGAACGTTTAATCTTTCTGATTATAACCAAAATTATTACTGCTGATAAAGGGATTACAATCAGATCGTTTATGATCAAAAAAAGCTGCGACTCCCTTGAAAAGAATAAAACTCTGAACAGAATAATTGAAAAAGCTAATAATCCAATTATCCACCAGCTTAAGTTTGCATTTATTTTATATTTATTCACAAGTAAAACTAAACAACCTAGTTGTTAATTGAAGTTCTGAACTCTAAAATAAATGATTTTACTTTCGGTTAAAAGCAATGAGTTATGAAAGGATTAATGCTTGAAAAGCGGTAACATAAGTTGATTGACGGCTGAATTAACAACTGTCATCAGGTATCTTTGATATCAAAATTATTGATATTCTTTATACTATCCTGGCTTTGTTTTGGTTTATCTTTTTTCGGTTCAGAAAAATCATTTCTGAACTGCTGAAGTTCTTTTTTAAGATTATCCATTTCTTTTTTCAGTTCTTCACTTTGCTGCAGCATAATACTATCAATTAAACCAGAATTAGTTTTTGATTTTACTTGGGATTTTTTCTTAATTTCATTGTTCTTCAATTCATTTTCTGTATTACGTTGAAGCATCAATGAGTCTAAACTTATTCCGCCTTTTTTATTTTGATGCGGCTTAACAATGTTGTAATTATACTTGTAATTATTTTTCCCAACTACAGTTGGGGCAGTTGGCGGAATAACAACATTTAAATTTTTTGTAGCTTCTTGAATCATAAATGCAATGCTGTCAAAATCAGGCAAATTTATTTCAGGAAAATCAGCAGCAATATTAGGCATATTAACTTTAATCTGATCCTTATTTATAAAAATCTCATATCGTTTCATTTTATCGAAATTCTTTTTGTGATTCTTAAAAGTTGAATCAAAATTGATCTTAAACTCTTTTATATCCACTCTATTTTCATTCAGCTCTGCCAGATTTTCTTTCAATTCTTCCATCTGTACTTTAAACTTATTAACATCAAACACAAAATTATCTTCAAAGATGGAATCAGGCGTAAAGAAAATATATTGATTTGCCTTCATTGTTTTAGTATCAGCTACATATTTCTGAATCGAATTATTATCAATCTCTGCAACTGCTGAGGGAAGAATTTTCAGATAATTATTTCCGGCGTGTCTTTTTGCAAATGCAAGAATATCAGCAAGAATAACCTTTCTTGTATTCCAAATATTAGGATTGATAGCAACAGAATTTTTATCGTTAACTAAAACTAATGCAGAAAGCTGATCCGAATATGAATTGATAATTGAATCTATCATTCCCTTTTCCGAATCATTCAGATCCAATGCAGTAACAAAACTTTTTAAATTATTTGAATTAGAAACACCATCTGAATTTTTAATTTCAAAATATTCTATCCCTTCTGAGTCATTATCTAATCTTAAAATTTGTTTATTCTCAGCATCAAGAGGAAGTTCTTTGTAAACGGCAAAATTAAAAATATCTTCGTTGGTAAGATCAGCGGCATATAATAAAGGTTGAAGATTTTCTTTATAAAAACCTGCTAAGTTAGATTTTTGCTGTTCAATAATATCATCAATAAGATTTGGATTAAATTTCAGAACAGCCATTAACGAAATAGTCAATAAAGTTAATGTTGTAACTGGCATCCATTTTCTGATATTAAATTTATTTGTGGTTTTTGTATTAAGATTAGCAAACAATCTTGTTTCAAAATATACTGATTCAGGAATCTTATTAAATGAAGAATTTGTTAGTTCTTTAAGTCTTTTAACATCATCAAGCTCTTTCTGAAGCTCTAATGAACTTTTGATCTTTTCCTCTATATACTGTTTTTCAGCAGAAGAAAGCTCTCCATCCAGATAAGCTGAAATCAATTCTTTGTCTTTATCTAATCTTTTCATAGCATTAATTCTTTTTCAATCGGTTTAAGAATATTCTTTAAAGTTTCTCTTCCTCTAAAAATTCTTGATTTTATAGTTCCAATCTCACAATTCATTGTATCAGCAATTTCCTGATAACTGAATCCTTCCAGATCTTTTAACATTATAGGAAGGCGAAGTTTATCCGGGAGTGAAGCAATTGCATTTCTTACAATCTGTTTTACATCAGTATTTTCGTTTATCGAACCAAGAACATTATACTCTTCATCATCTTTTAGTGGTAAAAATATCTTTCGGATTTTAGTTTTCCGTAAATGATCTTTGCATTTATTTATTGTAATCCGGTAAAGCCACGTTGTAAACTGCGATTCAAATCTGAAGGATTTAAGATTTTTAAAAACAGTGATAAATACTTCCTGTGCGATGTCATCAATAGCATCAGTATTTGATAAAGTCAGATAAATAATATTCCTGACCTTTTCTTTGTGCCTTTTTACTAGTTCACCAAAGGCTGACTCATCTCCTTCGATAAAATTTTTTATCAATGAAAAATCATCATCAAGACTTAAAATCTGAGGTTGCGGCATATTTTCTTTTTCTTCAAAATCCATAGTTTAGACGCCATAATTATATTTTGGTTCCATAAAATAATCAATACTTAAAATCCTTTATTTCATATAATGACAAACGGTAAAATCTCTTCATAATAAGTAAAATGCTGCTTGCATGAGTTGATAAGCTTACTTAAATTCACATTGAAATTTTTGGAGATTCCCAATGAAAACTAAAGTTTTTGAGAAGTATAACGCCGTTATCATAGAATTAAAAGGTGATGTAATGGGCGGCGATGATACAAAAGAATTTAATCAATTACTTCATAAGCTTATTGATGAGGGCAAAAAAAATGTAGTTGTGGACCTTGGCGAAGTTAAGTTTATGAATAGTTCAGGACTTGGAATGCTTATCAGCGGTCTAACAACTGTTAAAAGAGAAAACGGCAGCTTAAAACTTGCTAATGTTACTGAAAAAATTGAGAGTTTACTGATCATTACCAAACTTATTACAATTTTTGAATCTTTTGATTCGGTTGATGATGCTGTAAAAAGTTTTGGTTAATTTTTTTTTGGATAATTTTATTAAAAAACTCCGTATTGTAAAATGCGGAGTTTTTATTTTGCTTAAACTATTAATTTAACAGAGGAGTTCAAATGGGTGCAACTGTATTAGTTGGCTCGCAATGGGGCGACGAAGGTAAAGGAAAAATTGTTGATCTTATCAGCAAAGAATATGATGTCGTTGTCAGATACCAGGGTGGTGCAAATGCTGGACATACTGTTGAAATCGGAGATAAAAAATATATACTGCACTTGATTCCTTCCGGAATACTTAGAGAAAAAGTAGTTTGTGTAATTGGAAACGGAGTAGTAATTGATCCAACTGCTTTGCTTGAAGAAATTGATCTGCTTAGTAAAAATAATATTGATGTAGATGGCAGGTTATTTATCAGTCATAACGCTCATCTTATTATGCCATATCATAAATTATTAGATACAATCAGTGAAAGCGGCGATGTAAAAATTGGTACTACAGGCCGCGGCATTGGACCTTGCTATATTGATAAATATGCCAGAAAAGGAATTAGAATAGTAGATCTTCTTGACAGAGCTGAATTGGAGAAAAAAATCAGAACTAATCTGAAAGAAAAAAATGAAATTCTGCAAAAGATTCACGGGCACGAAGGGCTTGATGTTGAAGCAATTGTGAAGGAATATCTTGAGTTTGATCAGATAATTGATAAATATATTAAAGATGCACCAGCATATTTAAATCGTGCACTTGATGAAGGTAAATCCGTTTTACTCGAAGGTGCACAGGGAACTTTTCTGGATATAGATCATGGAACTTATCCATTTGTTACTTCTTCTAATCCAACATCCGGAGGTGCTTGCACAGGCAGCGGAATAGCCCCAACAAGAATTGATAGCGTTATCGGTATAGTAAAAGCTTATACTACAAGAGTTGGCAATGGACCTTTCCCTACCGAGCTGCTTGATGAAGAAGGAAATAAATTAAGAGAATTTGGTGCTGAGTTTGGTGCTACAACCGGCAGACCAAGACGCTGCGGCTGGTTTGATGCTTATCTTCTTGCTTATTCAAGAATGGTCAATGGAATAACCTCAGTTGCATTAACTAAACTTGATGTATTAAGTAATTTTAATAAAATAAAAGTATGTGTTGGTTATGAGATAAATGGAAAACGATTAAAAAGTTTTCCTACTAATGTTAATCAACTGAATAGCGTAACACCTGTTTACGAAACTCTTGATGGCTGGAACACCGATATATCAAATTGCGAAAGCTATGATGATCTTCCGGCAAAAACTTTAGATTATTTAGATTTTATTTCCAGATATTCCGGAATAAAAATCAATATCATCTCTGTGGGTCCGAAAAGAAAACAAACTTTTTTTGTTGATCTTTAGAGAGAGTATTTTTTAATGTGTTTTGTGTTTTTTTTTTTGCTATTCTTGTTTTGTTAAAATAAGGTATTAGTGCTATGAAAATGTCCGGCGGTCCTGCATCAATAAATTTAAAATTGTTTCTACTTTTTATTGCATTAGCAATAGCAGCCGGAACACTCTATTATACTCAAACTCTTGTTCAAAAATTACATCAGCGTGAAAGAAGTATTGTTGAATTGTATGCAAAGGGATTTGAATACATAGCTAACAGCGATTCACCAGATGCTGATCTTACTTTTTTATTTGATAATATTATTAAACCTATTGACTTTCCGATAATTCTAACTGATAAGGACAATAACTTTAATCCTGAAAGTAATACAGA
>JAVEUY010000237.1:0-5187 GCA_034005315.1 Ignavibacteriaceae bacterium
CTTTCCTTTCAGAGTTCATCAGATAACTTTTTGTATAACGGAAAAACTGCACAGATAATACTAATACAAAAAATATTGTTGTAAAAAACTCAATCGGAGATTTTACAAATCCCCACGCAAATGGAGATGAAAAGTAAGCAGGATTTGAAAGAGGTCCGGTAACAAAATTAGACGGAAAATCAAACGTAAAGATCAGCGCCCTTAATATCCCCAAATAAATAACAAGAAGAATAAATCTAAAAAAATAAGATTGAATTCTTTTAAAGTCCGACATCAGCCCTAATCCAACAAAAAGAAGAGCAAGCAATACAAGCAATGATTGAATCTTGGTTGAATTTTCTTTTATGATATTCAGTGAATTGTTTAAAGACGGCTTAACAATGGAAACGACACCAATTTTATTTCCATTATTGTTTGTTAATTCAAAAGAATACTTTCTTCCATCTTTTGATTTATCTGAATAAGCTGAATAATCTATTTCAGCATCAATTTCATATTTATCTGATAAATACTGTGTGAAACTTATATTCCTGGAAAACTGATTATTAATTTTTACCAGCTCTTCTATTGGTGCAGATATACCTATAAAAAAATTATCCGATTGTATATGAGCCGTATCTATAATAGCAAGATTAGTAACGATATCATTTGACAGGAAATAAATTTCACCTAAAGGAAAACTTAATGGAAATAACGCATCGGGGTTTAGTGCAATACGATTATTCCAGGCAATCAGTTTTCCGTTTGGAGCAAATATTTCTATCGAATAATTCTCAAATGATCTGTTATTTATTGATCTTAATAATTCTTTATAAGTTTCATTTTCAGGTTCCAGTGATGCTCTGAGATCTTTCTTAACAATATCCAGTTTTTGAAGAAGATCATTCTGTTTAATATTAAAATCCTTTTTTACCGAGCTTTCCAAATCAGAAATTTTTTCAACAACTAAATCAGACCAATTATCCTTTGTTTTATTGATGTAGTTTTCTGTAACAATACCTGATACAACAAGTATTATTAAAACAAAAAAGACGATAGAGAAGTATTTTCTATCGCCTTTAAATTTATCTACGATTTTTTTTAACATTAGTTAATAGTGAATTGAGTTATTATCCAATTTGGTCCAACTTTTTTAATAGAAATATAAACCTGAGCAGTGCTGCGTTGACCTTTGTTATCATAATTATATTTTCCGGTTGCGTAAGAATTAAACTTATCGTTTTTTATATGCTCAAATTTAAACGATGTTACTTTGTAAATTCTAAAGAAATCTTCAAGCACATAAAATGCCTGGTTACTGCTGTAATATCCATTAATGCCGTTTGAAAAACTGAAGTAAGTCTGCTGCCCAAAATATTTTGATATGTTTTCAACTTTGCCATCTTTAATTCCGGCTTCGATGTCCTTAAAAACTGATTCTTGTTGATTACTCTCAACAGTTACTTTGGTTTGATTACTAAACTTAGACGATTGAGAAAATGTAAAACTTAAGGAAAATGTAAAAAAGATTATATAAAATATCTTGTTCATATCAATAAAAATTTGTCGCGAGTTTGCATTTTAATATTTACTTACAAACCCACGACAAAAGTAATAAATTCTTTATTATCTCGCCAATTTAGACTTATGTAATTCGCGCTCACCTTTACCTTTAACAACCTGCTTCAACTGATGTTCACCACTTACTAATTGAAAAGCCCAATCAAAAACTATTCTGTCAGAAGTAATATTTTTGACTCTGATCTTTGCAAAGTGATTGTTATAAGTCCAAATTACATAAGTATGTCCGATTTTTGCAATTTCTTCTTTATTAGGATTCCAGCCTGAAACCGGAGCATAAGGGATATCATAGATATCATTTGTTATTCCCATATCCTGAATGTCAGTATCGTCATAAACAACTAAATAAGGTGTTCCCTGGTAAATCTCAAAAAAGAAATCGGTTGAATTATCATCATAAGGAACAACTGAATAATCATTAAAAGTAAAACCTGCTTTATTTGGAAATCTTCTGTAATCAAACACAGCCTGGTTAAAACCTTCAGGTCTTGGAGTTGAATAGATTACATCATAGCTTAATTCACTTTCGTTTCCGTTGTAATCATAAGCTGCAACTGCATAATAATACTTTACACCATTTTCTGCATAAAGATCAGCATAGTGTGTTCCGGAAGTGGAACCAATTAAAGTGTATCTTCCTTCATAAGTATAATTATAATAAATGTTATATCCGGAAACATCAGATTCACGGTTTTTATTCCAATAAATATCTACTCTGTTATCTCCGTTTAAAACCTGTATCCCGGTGGGTGGTGCCGGTGGAGTGTAATCATCGTAATAACTATCATTGATATTACAAGAAGTTAAAATTAACATTGTTGTTAAAAAGCCGGTTAATAATACTGTCTTTTTCATTTTGTTCACCTTTACAATAAATTCAAATCCTGCAGAAATTAGCCAAAAGAAATGCCACTATAAAAGTGGCATTTTAGAAAAAATAATTAGCTTTTCGATCAACAATTGTATAGATAAATGAACAACAACTGAATAAAATAACTCAGATCATTTATATCTGCTCAAACTTTCCATCCATAAATATTTGATTTTTATTAATTACTGCAACCGATTTACCAGTTACCAAGCGTTTGTCAAAAGGTGTGTTTACTGATTTGGATTTAAATTTTGTTTTATCAACTGTCCAGACAACATCAGGATCAAGAATTGTGATGTTTACTAATTCCCCTTCCTTTATTTGCGGTATTTTAATATTTAATATTCTTCTTGGATTGATGGATAGTTTTTCGATCATCTGTTCTAATGATAATACTTTTTTATGATATAATTCAGTGAAAGCCAAACCAACCTGAGTTTCTAATCCAATAATTCCATTTGGTGCATATTCAAATTCCATCTCTTTTTCCTCAAGAGAATGAGGCGCATGATCAGAAGCGATACAATCTATTGTTCCGTCTTTTAAGCCTGCTATTATCTCATCAACATCTGCTCTTGTCCTAAGCGGTGGATTCATTTTAACATTTGGATCATAAGTTTTAACAGCGTCATCTGTCAGTGTAAAATGATGCGGCGTTACTTCTGCAGTAACTTTTATTCCTTTTCTCTTTGCATCACGCACCATCTGAACAGATTTTTTTGAACTAATATGTGCAATGTGAACTTTTGCATCGGCATATTCAGCCATTAAAATATCGCGCATAACAATAAGATCTTCAGCAACAGAAGGAATCGGAGGCAAACCAAGTATTGTAGAATTTATACTCTCGTTCATTGCCCCGCCTGCAAGTGACTCATCTTCACAATGTTCTATAATCGGCAGATTAAACATTCTTGCATATTCTAAAGCTCTTTTCAGAATAGATGTGGTTTTTACTGCAACTCCATCATCAGAAAAACCAACAACCCCGGCATCTTTTAATTCAGCCATCGGTGAAAGTATTTCTCCTTTGCGTTCTACAGTTGTTGCACCAACAGGATAAACATCAACTAAGTGTTTTACTGATTGTTTTTTGATTAGTATAACTACTTCAGCAGAATCAATTGCAGGATCAGTGTTTGGCATACATGCAACTCCTGTAAATCCGCCATTTGCTGCAGCATTACATCCGGTAATAACTGTTTCTTCATCTTCTCTCCCTGGTTCACGCAAATGAACATGCATATCAAATAAACCAGGAACAACGTATTTACCTTTTAGTTCCAAAACTTTTGCATTTTCTGTTTCGGCTTCAGTCAGCTTACCTATCTTTTTAAATTTTCCATCTTCAATTAAAATGTTAACATCCTTTTCATTCAACTTTTGATCAGGGTTAAGAAGATTTACATTTTTTAATACTAATTTCATTTTTATAAACTTTCTGAATTTTTAATTGAGTGTTCCAAGTAAATAAAGTACTGCCATTCTTACGGCGACACCGTTTGTAACCTGCCGCAGAATGATCTGTGAACTTCCATCGGCAATTTCAGATGATATCTCAACTCCTCTGTTTATAGGACCCGGATGGAGTATCAAAATATCTTTACCATTTTTTTCCAAACGCTCTCTGTCAATTCCAAAATATTGAGAATACTCTCTTATAGACGGAAAATATTCTCTTGCTTTTCTTTCAAGCTGGATTCTTAACACATTTAAAACATCATTTTCCTGAATTGCTTCATCAATATTATGAATAACATTCACACCCAGTTCATCAAGATATTTTGGAATCATTGTAGAAGGACCGCAGACAGAAACTTTTACACCCATTGTTTTTAATCCGTAAATATTCGATAAAGCTACACGGCTGTGTGCAACATCGCCAACAATACAAACTTTTAGTCCTTCAAGCTTTCCGAGTTTTTCTCTTATGGAATACATATCAAGTAAAGCTTGTGTCGGATGCTCGTGGATTCCATCTCCGGCATTAATAACATTTGCATCCGATATTTTTGTAAGCATCAATGGAACACCTGCAGCAGCGTGTCTAACAACAATCATATCTACTTTCATTGCTTCGATATTTTTAACAGTATCTTTCAGTGTTTCGCCTTTACTTACACTGCTTCCAGAAACTGCAAAATTTATTGAATCAGCAGATAATCTTTTTTCGGCAAGTTCAAATGATATTCTGGTTCGTGTTGAGCTTTCATAAAATAAATTAACAATAGATTTTCCCTGCAATGTGGGAACTTTTTTTATCGGTCTTTCTAAAACCTCTCTGAAAGTTGCAGCAGTATCTAAAATTAACTGGATATCTTCTTTAGGAACATCTTTCATCCCTAATAAATGACGGTTTGATAATGACATATTATTTATTTCTTTTCTGATTCAACAATATAGATGGCATCTTCACCATCAAATTCTTTCATTTTAACTTTTATTTCTTCACTGCTCGAAGTTGGTATATTTTTCCCAACATAATCAGCACGAATTGGTAATTCCCGATGACCACGATCAATTAATATACAAAGCTGTATTGAGCCTGGTCTTCCCATATCCATAATCGCATTTAAAGCCGAGCGAACAGTTCTTCCTGTGTAAAGAACATCATCAACAAGAATTATATCTTTTTCATTTATATCAAAAGTAATATTTGAAACCGATACTTCCGGCTGTTTTAATCTCGTTCTGAAATCATCACGATAAAGAGTTACATCCAAAACGCCAAACGGAAGTTCACTTTTATCTATCAG
>JAVEUY010000238.1:0-5183 GCA_034005315.1 Ignavibacteriaceae bacterium
GGATCTGTATTTGAGATTGGAAGATTTAAATTATAGCTGGCTGTATAAATCAATGAGTCACCGCTTAAGTTACTATAGTTTTCGTCAGAGAATGATAATGTTATCGGAAAATCAGCCGGAACAATATTAACAACACTACTGAAATATCTTTTTTCTTCATTCAATCCCCAGCCTTGTAAAAAGACCTGATAAAGTGCAACTGCTTCGCTTGAAGCAGAGAAACTGAATTTTTTATCTGCAAAAATAGTATCAACAAAACAAGCGATATAGTTCTGAACATTTTTATCTATAAAAGAATTTTTCAGATTTTTAATAACATCTTCTGCACTTACTGCGGGCACAAAGCTTGATTTCCCTTTATCAGGTTCTTCAGCATCTCTGGTATTAAATAAATTACAGGAAGCTGCAATAAAAGACAGAAGCATTATCAAAATTATTTTTTTCATTCTATGCAAATCAAAACCAATCTTTACCAAGTAAAATGCTCAAATTTATTATTAAAAAAAACATTAAAAGTATTCGGATAAGTATGCTTGTTTATTTATCCGGTCTTAAAGGATTTTATTTTATAAATCAATCCGATTAAGCATTGCTCTGCCAATTGTTGCTTCATCAGCAAACTCAAGATCGCCACCGATAGGAATTCCACGTGCAATTCTTGTAACCTTAACATTTAAGGGTTTAATCAACCGGGCAAGATAAAGAGAAGTCGTTTCACCTTCAGTATCAGGATTTAAGGCAAGTATCACCTCTGAAATATTTTCTTTTTCAAATCTGAGCAGCAATTCTTTAATCTTTAAATCATTTGCAGTTATTCCGGAAAGCGGAGAAAGAACTCCGCCTAAAACATGATACAATCCATTATATTCATTAGATTTTTCAATAGCTATAACATCACTTGCTTCTTCAACAACACAAATTTTACCGGTATCTCTTTTAGCATTCTGACAAATTTCACAGAGGTCTTCTTCGGCAAGATTAAAACATCTTGAACAAAAATGTAATTTAATTTTAAGATCAGCAATTGATTTTACTAATCTGTCAACAGAATCCTGTTCAGATTTTAAAATGTACAAAGCCAGTCTTTGAGCAGTTTTTTTTCCGATACCCGGCAGCTTACTCAACTCTTCGATTGCAATTAAAAGAGGTTCTGCAATCTGCACTTAAAACCCCGGAATATTTAATCCGGGAGGAATCATACCTTTGGTAACTTTTGCCATTTCTTCTTCAGCCATCTTATTTGCTGATTGTAAAGCTTTATTTACTGCGGCAACCACTAAATCTTCAAGAATTTCCTTTTCTTCCGAATTAATCACTTGCTGGTCAATTTCAATTGAAATAAGTTCTTTCATACCATTAGCTTTAGCTTTAATCATTCCTCCGCCAGCTTCTTCTGTAACAGTCATATTTCCCAGTTCATTTTGAACTCTTTGCATCTCAGCCTGCATTTTTTGCACTTGTTTCAACATTCCCTGCATTCCGCCTTTCATAATCGTCTCCTGATTTTTGTAATTTTTAAGTTTTTTTGAAGCCAAATATAATACAATCGTTTGACTTTATATATTTAATTTGCCTAATTTCAAATTGAAATTTTATCAAGTAAAAAATAAAAGATTAGAGGTAAAATGGTAGAAACTTTACTGCATAAAGATATCCCAATGGATGAAGGTAATTATCTGCTGCTTGAGTATTTGGATAGCTATCAGGTTAACGGGAAAAAAGTAAAAGTTAAAGACATTGGTAAAAAGGTTGCCTTAACCAGTGCATTTTTCTTTGATTACTTAAAAGAATACCATATTCCAACTACATTTTTAAGAAAAGATGGTGATAACTCCTTAAAATTTTCGGTAAGTAATGAACTGCTTTTCAAAGTAAAAATTTTTAATCATGCTGATAAAAGAAATTCTAAAATTTTTGGAATGAAAGAAGGAACTGAACTGAATTTGCCTGTGTTTGAATTCCATTATGGAAGTGGTAAGGAAAGTATTATTAGTGAAAGTCATCTAATCGCATTTGATCTTTGCACTACCGAGGATATGAAAATTGTTACACGAATGTGTTCTAAAATAAATGCAGTTCTAAAATCATTTTTTGAAAGAAGGAATGAAAATCTTGCAGAAGTTTGCTGCCATTTTGGAAAAACAGATGATAAACTTTTTTTAACCGGAGATTTTTCACCGGCAAGCATTAAAATTTTACCTAAGAATGATTCAGTTAAGGCAATAAATCCTTACAAGCTTACAACTGCTGCCGAAATAAGAAAATATACAGATCTCCTTTATAATATTGCGAGTGTAAAATAATGTTTACAAAATACGGCTACAATACGATGGGCGTTGTATTTTTTGTAGTTTTTATCCTGATTGTTTTAAGTATTTTTTTTAGTTCATATTATATCAGAGTTCCATTAATTCTTATTGCCGTTTTACTTGCCGGCTTTACATTAAATTTCTTCCGTGATCCTGAAAGAAAAGTACCTGATAAATCAAATATAATTGTATCACCTGCTGACGGAAGAGTTTTATTTGTAAAAGATGTGATTGATGAAAAATTCCTTAACGGTAAAGCAAAAATGATTTCAATTTTTATGTCTCCTTTAAATGTTCATGTAAACAGAATACCGGTTTCAGGAACAGTTGATTATGCTAACTATATTAAAGGAGAATACATTGCCGCATTTGAAGATAAAGCTTCAGATCAAAACGAAAGAAATGAAATAGGAATTACAAGTCCTGCAGGTAAAGTTCTTTTTGTTCAGGTTGCAGGATTTATTGCCAGAAGAATAGTCAGTGATCTTAAAATCGGGGACACAGTAAGTATTGGAAATCGGTTTGGTATGATTAAATTTGGGAGTCGTGTTGATATAATTGTTCCGGAACAGTGGCAGCCAAAAGTAAAAAAAGATGATAACGTTACTGCCGGTGAAACAATTCTTTTTGAATATTAATTAATGAATCGGTTTAGACTTACACCTTCTGTAATACCCAATCTGTTTACCGCTATGAATATGTTCAGCGGTTTTTTTTCGATAATTACTGCAAGCCAGGAAAACTATGTATATTCAGCATGGCTGATTGTTGTTGCTGCTGTATTTGATGCACTCGATGGTTTTATGGCACGGCTTACTAAATCAAGCAGCGAACTTGGTGTTGAACTTGATTCACTTTCAGATATTGTAAGCTTTGGAGCAGCACCTTCATTTTTACTTTTTAAAACTTATTTCTATCAATTTGAAACTACCGGAATAATTCTCAGTTCGCTTATTATGATCGCAGGAGGATTTCGTCTTGCAAGATTTAATGTTCAGTTAGTTGGATTTAATAAAGCTTATTTTACAGGATTGCCAATACCCTCTTCGGCAATGACAATTGTAAGTTTTGTGCTTGGATTTTATAATAACGGATTCAACGGACCTGAAAAACATTTTATTATTCCGATGGTTTTAATTTTAGCTTTGCTGATGGTTAGCAATGTTAAGTACGATACTTTATCAAAATATGCTTTTAAAAATTTTAAAAAGAATCCTTACCTGATTATCCTGTACCTTTTAGTATTTGTATTACTTGTATTCTATACTGTAAAAGGTTTGTTCTTCATTTTTGTTTTCATGATTGTATTTGGTATTTTTCGACAAATTTTTAACTATTTCTCAAATAAAAAAACTGAGTGAAAATTGTTTAAAGCAACCGTATTTATTAAAAGAAGACCCTCTATTCTGGATCCACAAGGTGTTGCAGTTGAAAAAGGTGCTAAACATCTCGGCATCACCAACATTAAAGGAACAAGAATAGGAAAACTAATTGAGTTTGATGTAGATGTTAATGACCTTACTGCCGCAGAAAAAGAAGTAAATGAATATTGCTCAAAACTTCTTGCCAATCCTATTATGGAAGATTTTGAGTTTAAGTTGTCCGAATGGATCCCTTCGGGAGAAGAAGTAAAATGAGTTTGAAGTTTGGCGTAGTTGTTTTTCCCGGGTCAAATTGCGATCACGATGCTTATTTCTCATTAAAAAATATTCTCGGTTACAATGTAGAGTTTCTCTGGCATAAAGATACTGATTTAAAACAAAGCAGTGTTGTTCTTTTACCCGGCGGATTTTCTTATGGAGATTATTTAAGGACAGGTGCGATTGCAAGATTTTCTCCGATAATGAATTCAGTTATAAATTTTGCAAACAAAGGAGGAATAGTTATCGGGATTTGCAATGGCTTTCAGATTTTATTAGAAGCAGGTTTACTGCCCGGAGTTTTGATACGAAATAATTCCCTTAAATTTTCTTGTAAAGATGTATATCTTTCGGTTGATAATCGTGATACTATTTTTACAAGTGAGATTGCAAAAGATTTGTCATCAATAAAAATTCCGATTGCACACGGCGAAGGAAATTATTTTGCTGATGAAAGACTATTAGAAGAACTTGTGTTAAATAAACAGATTTTATTCAGATATTCTGATGTTGACGGAAATGTTAATGATGAAAGTAATCCAAATGGTTCTCAATTAAACATTGCCGGAATTGTAAACAAAAACGGTAACGTAATGGGAATGATGCCGCATCCTGAAAGAGCTTGTAATCCAATTTCTGACAGGACAGACGGACAGTTAATTTTTAAATCAATAGCAAATTATATTTTAAACTAAAGGTGATATTATGTTTGGAAATTTAGGCGCAGGTGAAATAATAATAATTGTGCTTGTTATCCTGCTTTTATTCGGCGCAAAGAAAATCCCTGAACTTGCACAAGGTTTGGGCAAAGGTATGAGAGAATTTAAAAAATCCCTTAAGGATGTTGAAGACGAAATCAAAAAAACAGATGATGAAGTAAAAAAGACTGATAAGTCTTAATCAGTTGTTTCTCATTTCGAAATACAATTAAGTAAACCAGAATCTTTTATTCCCGTTATATGATAGCGGGAATTTTATTTTTAAACAGCATACCTTTAGTAAAAACAAAATATTCATACAACCCTTTGTCACATTGAGCGGAGTCGAAATGTGACCATACCTCTGCTTAAGATGCCACATCAACTCTTCTTCCAAATACGAAAACAACTCCGATAAGAACTAAAGCAATTAATAACAACGCTATGTAAGGTGATAATCCAAATGCTGTTAAAATATCTCCAACTAACATAGTTACAACAGCAACTGAAATTGCATAAGTAAGCTGAGTGCGCAC
>JAVEUY010000239.1:0-5181 GCA_034005315.1 Ignavibacteriaceae bacterium
AATATATGATCTGAATCCGCCTATAATCAGATAGGAAGCAGAAAGAATTATTCCAATTCTAAGTGAAAGCAAATCACCGGTAACAAAGACAAGAGAAATTAAGTTAGCGCTCATAAGTAAATAAGGTGCCGGCGAAACAAGTATGAAAACAACAACTGCAGAAAGAAGTGCTGTATTTTTACCGTAAACTTGTTCAAGTTTTTCAGGAATGGTAAATAATGAAGCCTCACGAATTTTTTTAGCAAAAAACATAGCAAATAAAAATGCGAAAAAATAATATGGCAGCCCTTGTGTAAACCAGCTTACTAATCCGTAACGATAAGTGAACTCCCCTATTCCGATAATACCGCCATACCACGTAGATACATTTACAAGAACAAATAAAAACAATCCCATATTTCTGCCTGAAAGCAGATATCCTTCAGCATCAGATTTTGTTTTTTTTGAAGAAATAAATCCAATAACCAACAATGTGGTAAAAAAAAGGACGATGATTGCTATATCATAAAGACTGAAAGAGATCATACTTAATTATACTCTGTAATTCTCTAATAATAAAAGCAATACCATTTTTTACTTTAATTGTTACGATATCACTTATACTAACATTTGAAGTGCTTTCTTTAACACCGAAAGGAAGTGTGCTGTTATTCAATTTATACTTCAGTCCGGTTGATGTAATTTTAGTTTTATTATCAAAAGCATAGATGGAAATAATTTCACCTGGTATTGAAGAAAATTTTATTTGTTCATTAGCCGGAATAAGAAATGATTTTTCTGCGGCAATATAAATTTTAATTTTAGGTAAATACTTAATAACCATTCCTAAATTGCAAATAGTGTGATCTAATCTATCACCTGTAACACCTGTTAAAACAACCTGTGCAAATTTATTTTTTATAGCAAACTTAATACATTTATCTACATCTGTATCTGTTTGTCTTGTGTATTTAATTACAGAAGATTTGTCAGAATAGTATTTTAAATTTTTATCAGTTATAGAGTCTAAATCACCAATTATAAAATCGGGTATGATATTTAGTTTTCTCGCAGAGTTTGCTCCGCCATCAGCACAGATAATTGTTTTAAAACCTGCACCGTAAAAATGCTTTATAATTGTTTTTGTTGGTGGTTTACCATTTGCTAAAATTAAACAACGTTTCATAATTATTTTTAAAATAGTTTATAGTCGTTCAGCTTCACAAATAAAGCCGTTATTATTTATGAATATTCATGATTGTTTTTATAATCCTAATTGAATTCCAGCAATAAAGTTTCTGTCAGCAGCAGGAAAATATTCTTTACCGATTGCATAAGCTGAATATAAGTTGTTAAAAATATTATTTACCTGCAAAAATATTTTTGAACTGCTGACACTCTCAAAGAAATTAAAACTATAGCTGCAATAAAAGTCTGCTGTAAAATATGAATCATTAACATTATCATTGTAATCAATAAAACCAGGGTAACTAGTCAGATAACTGATAATATTAGAATCAAAATTATCTGAGTAAAAACTGCTAACATATTTAGCGTTTAGTTTTATAAACAAATTATTTAGTTGAAGCTGTATTCCTGCATTTACCAGCATTTCCGGAAAACCGCCGATTTTGTTGTCATCAAGATTAATCCAATCGGATTCGTTAATAAAATATTTTCCATTATTAATTTTGTTTGAACTTAGAGTAGTATTTCCAAATATTTCCAAAGCAGCAACAGGTTTGTAAACAAAACTGAATTCTGCTCCCTTGTGTGTCGTTTTATCAACATTTCCTGTAACAGGCTGCCCGAATCTATCAAGCTTTCCGCTTTTAATAATTTCATTTTCAAAAATCATGTAATAAAGATTAAGATTAAGAATAAGATTACTTTCCTGGTATGAAATACCTAATTCAAGATCATTCATTGTTTCCGGCTGAACATCAGGTGAATCAAAATTATAAGTTCCGTCAGCATTAAGAGCAAATTGCGGCTGTTTACCTCCGCTTGCTTCGGCTGCATCGTAATAATTTTTTAATCTTGGTTCACGTGTAACTCTTGCAAAAGATATAAATGAGCTGATGGTTTTTGAAAATTTATAATTCAAGCCTAATCTTGGATTTACAAACAAGTTATCAATCGTAAACTCATTCCCTACATATCTTTCGTTATAAAATTTATATTTATGAAACGATAACTGCAGTTCACCAAGTAAATTAATCTTATCATTCAGATTATAAGTTTCGTGAACAAAACCTGAAAAAATATTCTTGGCCCCGTTATAAAAATAATATTTATAATCTTTGTTGACTCCGGAAGGAATATTTTCTGCATAAATTATACTTCCCCAATGATCTGACCTGTGAATTCTAAATTCCCCGCCGATTATTAATTGTCCGTCTTTATGATTAAAACTTAGTTTAGGTATCCAGCCGAATTGTTTGTTTTCAACCTGAGCACGAATTAAAGCATTTACAGGAACCTGAGTCGAATCAAAACCATTAAATTTCAATCTGAAATAATCATCATAATAAACCGACCACGAGCCATCATAATCAAAATACCCTGATCCGTAAACATAAAATAAAGCTGAATTGAACTTAAGATTATCATTTAAATAAAATTCATTCAATAATTCAAAGTGCGGTTGTGAAAAGTTTTCAATCTCTTCAGGTCTTCTGTTTAACACATAGCTATATCCGTTTTCATCTGCTTCCCAATAAGAATAATTTGCTTTTCTTTCTACCAGATCTTTAACTGCAAATTTTGCAACTCCGGTATAAGCTAATCCATCAGAAATCGGTCCTCCATAAAGATTTAACTGAGTTGTTAAGTTACCATCATATCTTACAAATGACAGATGATATGAATTAAGTTTTGCCCATGAAAGATTTCTATAACCTGAACTTGATATCTGAGATAATTTAGTATAAACAGAATAACGATTATCAATCAAACCGCTTGCAAATGAAGCACTGTATTTTTTTGTATTGAATGAACCTGCTGATATAAGTAAATCAAACTTAGACTTATCCGAAAACGGAGAAGTAATTATATTTATTGAACCGCCGACTGATGGAAAGCCAATAACTCCCGATCCTGAACCTCTTTGAACCTGAAGTAATTCTGTACTTGCTAACAAATCAGGAAAATCCAGCCAGTAAACATTATGATCTTCGGGATCGTTTTGCGGAATACCATTTATTGAAACAGAAATTCTTCTCTGATCAAATCCGCGGATACTTAAATAATTATAACCTATTCCATTTCCATTTTCCGAATAAAAAGTAGTTGAAGGCAGTTGTGATAAATAGTTTGGTACATCCTGAACGATATAATCTTTACTTATTTTTTCCTTTAAGATTTTTTCAAATGATATCGGAGTAACACCTTTTTTTCCGACACTTGCTTCGATAAGAATTGTTTGTGAAGGTAAGATTTTACTTTCAAGCGGAATCTGCATTACTTTCGAATATTTATCTTTTAATAAAACTTCTTCAGTTTTATAGCCAATAAAACTTATTATAATAACACTTGAATCAGTGAAGTTATAGTTAAGAGTGAACAATCCATTTTCATCTGAAGTAGTTCCAATGGTTGTTCCTTGAATCAGAATATTTGCTGATTGCAGAGGTGTTTTAGAATCAGAGTCAAAGATAATTCCCTTTATTGATTTAATCTGTGGAAACATCTCAAGACATAAAAACAAAAAAAGAATGATTATTTTTTTCATAGTTACTCCTAAAAAAAATAGCCGTTCTGGAAAAACGGCTACTAAAAAAATCATTCTTTCACCCGTTTTCCTACGCTGGCATTATCCAGATCAGGTTTTAGGGTATTATCTCAGATATCCCACGGGTAGCGGGATAACACCCCTAACGGCTCAGTCAATAAATATTGTTACTAATTTACTAAAAGTTTTTGTCCCGCCAGAATATTATTTGATTTTAAATTATTAAGTGATTTTATTTTTGCAACAGTGGTATTGTATCGCTGGGCAACGGAAAATAATGAATCACCTTTTTTTACAACATAAACCTGGTTATTGGTTTTGTTACTATTTACAGTTGTCTTATCTACAGTTGGAATATCATTAATGTTAGCATCAGAATAAATTTTAAGCGTGCTGCCAGCTAAAATTTTACTATCAGATAAATTATTCCATTTTTGAATATCCGAAATTTTTACACCATATTTATCAGCAATTTGTCCGATCGAATCACCTGATTTAACTTTGTAATAATTCACGTTAGATGTATTCTTAGTAGTATTATCACCATAAGTAGAACTTGAAGTGCCGCCGTAAATTTTTAATGTTTTTCCGGCAATCAATTTATTATCAGAAAGATTATTCCATTTTTTAATCTGGCTGATAGAAACACCAAATGTTTCAGCAATTTCTCCAAGACTATCACCTTTTTTAATCTTGTATTTATAAAGATTATTCTTAGTAATAGTTTTTGTGTTTTCATTACTGACGGTATTATTTGCTGATCCTTCAGAATAAATTCTTAAATTTTTTCCGGCTACGATTTTGTTGCCTGAAATATTATTCCAATCCCGTAACTGATTAACACTAACACCATATTTAGCAGCGATTAAGCCTAAAGTTTCACCTCTTCTTATTTTATGATACTGAACTCCGGCATTTTTAGTAGTCTTATTTGAGACAACATTTTTATTCTTTTCTATTTCGGTAGATTTATCAATAGAAGCATAATAATCTTTCATTGTTTCGGGAACGTAAATATTTAATGTTTGTCCGATTTTAATTGTAGTTGTATAAGGAATATTATTCCAGTTTCTGATATCACTGACTCTTGAATTAAACAAATCAGCTATACCTAATAAACTATCATCATTTTTTACTTTATAAGTTACTGCAACAAAACCTTCGGGAATCATTGTTGCTGTTGATTCCTCAATTAATGTTTCTATATTATCTATATTTTCATTTACTACTATTTGCTCATTTGCTAACTCATCAGTCTCTTTATAAATTTCCTGAGTTTCATTTACTGATGACGTATTATTACCGTTAAGATTTGCATAAGGGGAAATATAATCTTCATTTTGATTTTGTGAATTTATATCCTGTGCAATCTGAGTATCTGTATTATCAGAAAAATCATTTACGTTAAGACCAGTTAAAACCGGAATTTTTAAGTTAACTCCGGACTACAAGTTAGAGGTGACCGTAAT
>JAVEUY010000240.1:0-5175 GCA_034005315.1 Ignavibacteriaceae bacterium
GAACTTGAAAATGTTGATAAAGTAAGCTCTGAAAAAATGCTTCCACAAAACTGGAAAAGAGTAATTCGTGCACTTGAAGTTTATAAATTAACTGGTAAACCAATCTGGATGCATTATCAAAATCAGCAAATTGGAAAAGAATTTTCTTTTAGGCAGATTGGTCTAAACTGGAAAAGAGAAGAGCTATATAAAAAAATCGAAAATCGTGTTGATAAAATGATCGAAGATGGATTTATTGATGAAGTTAAAAGTATATTAAATATGGGCTATTCCAGAAATTTAAATGCATTAAATACTGTTGGCTATAAAGAAATAATAGAATATCTTGATAACAGGATTTCGCTGGAAAGAGCAATTGAGTTAATTAAGCGGAATACAAGACGTTATGCAAAAAGACAAATGACCTGGTTCAACGCTGATAAAAGAATTGAATGGTATAATATCAATAATGAAGATGATTTTAAAAAACTTGCTGAAAAAATAGCAAAGGAAATAAATGAAAGAAAAAATTAAAATAGCATCCGGACAAGGGTTTTGGGGCGATCTTATCGATGCTCCGTTTCATCAGGTTACAAAAGGTGATATTGATTATCTTGTAATGGATTATCTTGCTGAAGTAACGATGTCAATACTTCAAAAGCAAAAAAATAAAAATCCTGAGCTTGGTTACGCAAAAGATATTCCTGAGCTGATGAAAAGAATTCTTCCTATCATAAAAGAAAAAAATATCAAAGTTATAACAAACGGTGGTGGAGTAAATCCTGTTGCTTGTGCAAATGCTGTTATTCAGGTTGCAAAAAATCTGGGAATAAAAAACTTAAAGATAGGCGTTGTGCTTGGTGATAATATCAAAGATAACCTTGATGAACTGATTGCTGAAGGTGCTGACTTAAAAAATATGGAAACAGATGAATCAATTGATTTAGTTAAAGATAAAATATTAAGTGCAAATGTTTACTTTGGAGCATTCCCGATTGTTAAGGCTCTTGAAAAAGGTGCAGATATTATTATTACAGGAAGAACAACAGATACCGGTTTAACACTTGCACCAATGATTTATGAATTTGGCTGGAAAAATACTGATTATGATTTACTTTCAGCAGGAACTGTTGCCGGGCACATTCTGGAATGCGGTGCACAGTCAAGCGGAGGAAATTTTTTAGGCGATTGGCAATCAATACCAAATATGGCTGAGATTGGTTTTCCTATTGCTGAAGCTTATCCAAATGGAGATGTAATTATTACCAAACATCCAAATACCGGCGGTAAAGTTTCTTTTGAAACTGTATCAGAACAATTACTTTATGAAATCGGAGATCCAAAATCTTATATTACTCCTGATTGCGTTGCTGATTTTACATCAATTAAACTTCAGGATTTAGGAAACGACAGAGTAAAAGTGTATGATGTAAAAGGATTTCCTGAAACTGAATTTTACAAAGTTTCATGTTCCTATTCTGATGGTTTTAGTGCAATATCTACTTTAACATATTCCTGGCCCCAGGCTCTTACAAAAGCAAAAGCTGCAGATGAAATTTTACGTAAAAGATTAGCTAATCTTAATTTACAATTTGATGAGATAAGAACAGAGTTTGTTGGATATAATTCCACCCACGGACCATTAGCAAAACAGTTGAATGAAGATGATATCAATGAAATCGTATTAAGAATTGGTGTAAGATCGCACGATTACAGTTCTGTAGAAAGATTTGGAAAAGAGATTGCGCCGCTTATCTTAACTGGTCCGCCAAGTGTTACCGGATTTGCTGGTGGAAGACCAAAACCAAGCGAAGTCGTTGCATATTGGCCTGCACTTATAAATAAAAAATTTGTAAATCCTGTCGTAACAATTATGGAGTTATAAATGAAAAGAATTAAATTGATTGAAATAGCTCACGGAAGAAGCGGAGACAAAGGTGATGCAGCTAATGTTGGTATAATTGCTTATGATGATAATGGATATAAAATTATCAGCAAATATCTTACTGCTGAAAAAGTTAAAAAACATTTTGAAGGAATATGTCTAGGCAAGGTTGAAAGATTTGAATTACCAAATCTGAGAGCCTTGAATTTTTTATTACACAATACACTCGGCGGCGGTGGAACAGTTTCATTAAAACACGATGCACAGGGAAAAACTCTTGCTGCCGCACTGCTTAGAATGGAATTAGAAGTTGAGAAAAATTAATCTGGAGAAATAATGTACGAAGAAGAAATCAAATCATTGAATAATTATAAAATAAGGATTAATAATTTACGGAGCTATCTTTGACGTCGATCGTAAAGAAGCTAAGATAGATGAGCTGCATAGAAAAACTGAAGAACCAAATTTCTGGAACGATCAGCTAAATGCACAAAAAATTTTGCAGGAAATTAAAACCCTACAAACCTGGGTTGATCTCTGGAAATCGGTTAATAAAAAAGCTATAGAAGTTGAGGAACTTATTCAACTAGCACAAATGGATGAAGATGAATCTCTTACTGATGAAATTGATGCTGAATTAAACGGTCTGGATAAAGCTATCGAAGATGCTGAGTTTAAAAATATGCTCAGCGGAAAAGATGATAATAAAAACTGCATATTAACTATTCACTCGGGTGCCGGAGGAACTGAAGCACAGGATTGGGCTGATATGCTTTTGAGAATGTATTTAAGATACGGTGAACAAAATGGATTCAAAATGACAATCCTTGATATGCTTGATGGTGATGGTGCAGGAATTAAATCAGCTACAGTTGAGGTTGAAGGTGAATATGCTTACGGATATCTTAAAGCTGAAAACGGAGTTCATCGTTTAGTTCGAATTTCTCCCTTCGATTCAAATAAAAGAAGACATACTTCGTTTGCATCTGTGTTTGTAATTCCTGAAGTTGATGATACAATTGAGATCGATATAAATCCAGCTGATCTAAGAATTGATACTTATCGTTCCGGCGGCAAAGGCGGTCAAAATGTTAATAAGGTTGAAACTGCAGTAAGAATAACTCATATCCCAACCGGAATTGTTGCTGCTTGCCAAACAGAGCGTTCGCAGCTTCAAAACAGAACTAATGCAATGAAATTGTTGAGGTCAAGATTGTATCAGCTGGAGTTGGATAAGCAAACAGCCGAGCAGGATGAAATTGAAAAAAATAAAATGAAAATAGAATGGGGAAGTCAGATTAGAAGCTATGTTTTTCATCCTTACAATATGGTTAAAGATCACAGAACTGATGAAGAAACTTCTGATGTTCAAGGTGTAATGGATGGTGACCTTGATAGATTTATAAAAGCTTACTTGTTAAAGAATAATAACCAGTAATCTTAATATTAAGAGTTATGAAATATTTACTCCCTCTGATATTCATCATATATGTTATTGTCTTATCTTTTTTTTCTAAAGGTGATTTTCCTGAATCCGGGTTTAACAATTCATATTTCCCTTATCTATCAGAAAGACCGTTAACTGAAGATGGGTTTTATTCTTTGAAAATTGCATGGAACATCGGAACAGGAAAAGGAATAACATATAATTTTGAACAGCCAACCACAGGCTTTCAGCCATTATATGTTTTTATACTTTCAATATTTGCATTTATCGTTTCCGGTCTTGGTGGTGATAAAATTGTTTTTTTGCGTTTAGTAATTTTGCTCTCAGGTTTTACTGCATTACTCTTATCTTATGTTTTTTACCGGCTTATAAACGGATTCAAAAAAACAGAGCATCAAAAGACACTGATGATTTTTATATTTCTGCTTGTGCTTTTTAATTTTAAATTATTTCTCAATCTTTTTAATGGATTAGAAACAGGTATTTATCTGATCTTTCTAGTTCTTTCAATGATTTTATCACAGAAAATTATTGAACAAAAGAAGAGTTCCGGGCTGCTGATATTGTTCGGATTTATTTTAGGATTAACAGTACTGGCAAGAATTGATTCTATCCTGATAGTTTTATTTATCTTACTTACATTGTTGTTTACACGAGCATTAAGTAAAAAAGAATTTGTTTTGATTTCTCTAATAGCATTTTCCACTTTATTGCCGTGGCTATATTTTGTTTTAGTTACGCAGGGAAGCATTATTCCTTCTTCTGTATCTGTGCAAACCGGATTAACAAGTACAGAGTTTTCATATCGCATTGATCAATTCTTTTTTTCAATATTCAGTAATTATATCCCATGGCTGCATTCCGGTCAGACTCAATCTTTAATAATATATATACTTACATTAATCTTTATAGTGTATTTATATAAATATCAAAAGGCTTTTATTAAAAACTTTTTTAAGATACCAATAATAAAATATTGGTCTGTTGCGATTCTTATAAGCTCAATTGTGTATTTAATATTTGCCTACCAACCATATTTCTTTTTCAGATATTTATCTATTCACATTTTAATTGCAATACCATTTTTAGCTTTATTAATTACAAATCTGTTAGCTTACAGATTATCAAAATTTAAAAGCAGTTTTATAGCAATAGTTCTGGTAATATTCTTCTTAAATGCCGGATATTATTTTCATTACCCAAAACAAGTAACTGGTTTAGCATTAAGAACATCTTTCATAGAAAAAAATAAATTATTTGAGCAAAAGATCGGAATGGCTCAAAGCGGAATATCAGGTTATTTTTTTAATAACATCTTAAATCTTGATGGCAAGGTTAATAATGAAGCACTAAAAGCTATCAAGGGTAATTATTTATTTAACTATATAACCCGTGAGAATATATCAGTTCTGATTGAATGGGAAGAATGGTTTGATAATTTGCCATCTGCTGAGTTAAAACTTAATTGGCAGTTATTTAATGATCAGATTAAAGACAATAAAACTATAGTAATGATAAAAAAGTAGAATCATTTTTACCGTGTCTTTAAGTTATATTGATTTGCAAGATTTTTTAATCTTCTTGGGTAATCGGTCTGCATTCCGTTTATTCCGCTTTTGATTAAACATTCCATTTCACGTTTGTCATTAATTGTGCAGCCGATAAGAAAATCTATCTTAATATCTGGATTATTTTTATTAAATAATTTTCTCTTTTTTACATCATGTTTAATCAGCCTTCTGAATGTAACCCAATTAGCAATTGTTATTTGTCTCGGTTTTAAAATTAAAGCAATGTTATTATTGTTATTTGCTGCCACCTTTATAGTGCTGTGTTTTTTTGGTGAGAAAATAAATCCGGGAGG
>JAVEUY010000241.1:0-5169 GCA_034005315.1 Ignavibacteriaceae bacterium
TTCAAACTGTTTTTAATAACAACATTAACTATTTATTAATATTATCAGTTACCGTATGTGTAATTATATTACCATTTATAATTAAACACACTATCTTTCAATCTATTATGCTATTTTGGGGTGGTTATTATCAAAGAATGATTGAAAATATTGTTGTATTTTTGATGCAAAAATCTGTCTTAAAATTATCAAGCGGAGAAACAAATGAAATTTTTCTTTTTCTCAATATTACTTTTATTAAACGTTAGTCTTTATTCTCAAAACCAGTTAACCTTAAATGAAGCAATAAAAATTGCTCTTCAAAAAAACAGCGGGTTACTTACAAATCAAAATAATATGCTGAAAAGTGAATCAGGTTTAACTGCTGCTTATGGAAACTTTCTACCTGATTTAAATGCTTCAGGAAGCTGGAATTGGAATAAGAATAAAGGTGATGGATATGATGTTGATTCCCGAAGCTGGTCGGTTGGCATAAATTCAAATATTGTATTGTTTGATGGTTTATCAAATTTCGCTAATCTTTCACGCAGTCAGAATACTTACGAAGCAGTAAAATTATCTATTGAACAGAAAAAACAGGAAGTAGTCTTTCAGACAATCAATCTTTATTATGCAATTGTTGAAGCTGAACAATTACTGAAAGTAAGAGAAGAAGATGTTAAGCAGCAGCAAAAAAATCTTGAAACTATTGAAGAACGAAACAGATTGGGCTCTGTAACAAAAGCAGATGTTTATCAGCAGCAGGTTCAGCTTGGTAATGCCGAACTGCAATTAATTCAGCAGAAGAATCTTTTAGAAACATCAAAAAGTAATTTACTGTTTTATCTCGGGCTTGATGTTTTAGAGAATTATCAGTACTCTGAAGAGTTTTCTGATAAAGAAATTAAAATACTTGATACGGATATTAATACCGATTATGATAGGCTGACAGAGCTTGTTAAACAGGCATTAAATAATCGCAGAGATTATCTTGCACAAAAACTAACATTGGATTCTTATTACGATAATCTTACAATTGCACGTTCAGGACATCTTCCATCGTTAACAGGAAGATTAGGATATGGAACAAGTGCTATAGTACCTGATGATCTGTTTAAAGATCATACTTTTTCAGCAGGACTTACTTTAAGCATTCCGCTTTTTTCCGGTTTTTCTACTCATAACCTTATACAAAGTGCTGAAGTTGATGCAATGAATTATGAACTTCAGGTAAAAGACAGCGAGAGACTGATAAAACAGGAAATTCAGAAATCATTCCTGGATCTTGAAGCAGCTAAAAAAGGTTTACTTGTAACTCAGAAGAATGTAAGTGCTGCTGAAGAAAATCTAAAGATTGAACAGGAAAAATATAACCTTGGTGCAGGCAAATTACTGGACGTACTAATTGCGAATACTTCTTATCAAAATGCAAAAACTAATTACATTAATTCACAGTTTAATTATATCAGACTAAGTGAGGAACTTAAATATAATCTCGGCACTTTGGATTATAAATCTTACGAATAAATTTTTATAACAGGAGAATATCTCAAATGGCAAACGGAAATAAAAAATCAAAAAAGAAATTGTACATATTCGGAGGAATCGGTTTACTGATTCTTATTTTATTGATTATTGCTTTTATCAGTGGTAATAAAGAAGAAATAATTTCTGTCCAGACAGAAAAAGTAACAAAGAGAACTATTACCCAAACTGTTGCGGCAACCGGTAAGATTAATCCCGAATTTAAAGTGGTGATCAATCCTGAAGTGACAGGTGAAATTGTGGAGCTTCCAGTTAAAGAAGGAGACTTTGTAAAAAAAGGGCAGCTGCTGATAAGAATAAAAGGAGATCAGTATCAGGCACAAAAACAAAGGTTGGAAGCTAATCTTTTGTCTGCTCAGGCAAGTCTTAAGATGAGGGAAGCTGAATTAACAAAAGTTGAACTTGATTATAACCGTGTTCAGGAATTACATAGCAAAGGTCTTGCAAGCGATTCAGAACTTGAAGCAGCAAAATCAAATTACTTAACAACCAAAGCTTCATACGAGGCAGCAGATGCAAATGTACTGCAAAGTAAAGCATCACTTAGAGAAACTCTTGAGATGCTTTATAAGACAACAATCCTTTCACCTATGGATGGTGTTGTTACTAAATTAAATGTTGAATTGGGAGAAAGAGTATTTGGTGCCGGCTTTTCAATGGGTACTGATATTATGACAGTATCTGATTTAAGAAATATTGAAGCTGTTGTTGATGTTGATGAGAACGATGTTGTCTCGGTTTCAATTGGTGATACGGCAAGAATTCAGGTTGATGCTTTTAAAAATCAGGAGTTTATTGGTTTAGTTTCAGAAATAGGTAACAGCGCAAAGACTACAGGGTTAGGTACTCAGAATGAAGTAGTAAATTTTGAAGTGAAGATTAAATTAATAGATCCTAAAAATGCATTACGACCGGGTATGAGCTGCACTGCTGATATTGAAACCGAAACAATCCAAAATGTTTTAAGTGTTCCGATACAAAGTGTTACAACAAGAGAAGGCAGTCCATCAGGTGATAAAATGCCTGAAGGCGAAGGTCCGGGTGAATTCCAGCAGGTGAAGGAAGTTAAAAAAGAAAAAATACATAAAGTAAAAGAAATTGTGTTTCTTGTTGAGAACGGAAAAGCTAAGAAAGTTGAAGTTGAAACCGGCTTAAGCGATGATAATTATATTACAATTCTAAGCGGTTTAGAGGGCGGTGAAGATGTTGTCTCCGGAAGTTACAAAGCAATTTCCAGAGAATTAAATGATGGTGTAAGGGTACGTGTGGAGGATATAAATAAAAGTTTCAACAAAAAATAAACCTGGTAGATAATAATGAACATAATTAATATAGAACATATTGCAAAGGTTTATCAGGTTGGGATGGAACAGGTTCATGCACTCCGGGATGTTTCTCTTAAGATAGATAGAAATGAATATGTTGCTATTATGGGTCCGTCTGGTTCCGGAAAATCAACATTGATGAACATGCTTGGATGCCTTGATACACCAACATCAGGAATTTATGATTTTAAAGGTGTTAGTGTCAGTGAAATGACTGATAATGAACTTGCAAGAATCAGAAATAAAGAAATAGGGTTTGTCTTTCAGACATTTAATCTTCTTGCAAGATCAGATGCTGTGCATAATGTTGAACTGCCATTAATTTATGCTGGCATTCCTTCAGCCGAAAGAAAAGAAAGAGCCAGGCAAGCTTTAATTGATGTCGGACTTGGCGATCGTATGCATCACAAACCTAATGAACTATCCGGCGGGCAAAGACAAAGAGTAGCTATTGCCAGAGCTCTTGTAACCAAACCGGCAATTATTCTTGCTGATGAACCAACAGGTAATCTGGATTCAAAAACCGGTGAAGAGATAATGGCTCTTTTTCATGAAATACATAAAAAAGGAAATACAATAATTCTTGTAACTCACGAAGAATATATTGCAGAACATGCAATGAGAATCTTAAGATTAAAAGATGGTTTGATAGAGAAAGATGAAGTAGTTGAAAGAAGATTTATTCCAAATCAGCATTAAACAGTTGAGTGAAAAAGACTTCAGTCTATAATTATTTTAAAAAGAATTGCTCTGACTGAATTCTGAAATACAAAGGAAAAAAAATATGTCAAATATTTTATTAGAATTACGTGAAGGATTATCAATTGCCTGGCGGGCAATTAAGGCTAATAAAATCCGTGCAATACTTACAATGCTTGGAATATTCATTGGAGTAACGGCAGTTGTTCTTATGTCAACAGCAATAAAAGGGATTGATAATTCACTACAACAAGGTGTAAGTTCACTTGGTTCTGATGTTTTATACATTGATAAATGGGCATGGTTTTCAAATGAAGAATGGTGGCGAATGCGAAACCGCAGAAATATTGAAATAGATGATTATACAAGATTTAAAGATTTGGCAAAGCTGCCTTTAGCTATTGCTCCGGTTTCAAATTCTATGCAAACTATAAAATATGGTGATAGGAAGGTTGAATCGGTTCTTTTAAGCGGTTCGAATGCTGACTATGTAAAAACAACTAATTTTGATTTTAGTGCCGGTAGATTTTATAGTGAAATTGAAGCTAATGGTTCCAGAAATGTTGCGGTTATTGGAAGTGAAATAAGCAGTAAATTATTTCCCAGAGGAGATGCTTTAGATAAAATTATAAAAATTGGTCCTGTAAATTATAAAGTGGTTGGTGTTATAGCAGAGCAGGGAAGTACTCTGTTAGGTGCATTCAATCCGGATAATCAGGTCTTTGTACCACTCGGAACTGTGTTCAAAAATTTTTCTTCCAGACGTATGAGGTCAATAACTATTAATGTGCGTGCAGCAAGTCCTGAAATGTTAGAAGCAACCAAAGATGAAGCAGAAGGAATTATGAGAAAGATAAGAGGTTTGGTACATAATGAACCAAATGATTTTTCGATTAATCAACAGGAAGGATTAACAAGTTTTCTTGACTCAATTACAATTGTTATTAAGATTGCCGGTTTATTTATTACCGGGCTGTCTCTTTTTGTCGGTGCAGTCGGAATTATGAATATTATGTTCGTTTCTGTTAGGGAGAGAACAAGAGAGATAGGTTTAAGAAAAGCAATTGGTGCCAAACGCAGGACAATACTTACACAGTTCTTATTGGAGTCTTCGGTTATTTGCCTTATCGGTGGTTTAATCGGTTTAATCGCTGCAATACTTTTAAGTTTTATGCTTAATCAGTTTTTCCCAACTTCAGTTCAATATGATGTGGTTATATTAGCAATAGTTATTTCGTTGTTAACGGGAATTGTTTCAGGATTAGCTCCGGCATATACTGCTGCTAAACTTGATCCTGTAGATGCGTTGAGGTATGAATAAATGAAACTGAATCAAATATTAATAATCTCGCTTCAGTCATTAAAGAGTAATCGTTTAAGAACTGCTTTAACGATTCTTGGTGTTGTTGTTGGAATATTTTCAATCATTGTAATTATGACAGTTCTTACAATGCTTCAGAACAGTATTGATGAAGGTCTTTCAAGCCTTAGTAAAAATACTTTTCAGATACAGAAAAACGATAATGTTATCGGGGGCGGACCAGGAATGCGTGACAGAACACGAAAAGATATAACTGTTGATGAAGGTGAAAGATTAAAAGATTTGCTTACTCAGGCTAAG
>JAVEUY010000242.1:0-5164 GCA_034005315.1 Ignavibacteriaceae bacterium
TATTATAATTCATAACCCCGGTAATGATTCAACAAAATGCCGGAATGTCTTTTTTACATTTGCGGTTGCACAAATAGTAAATCAAACAGTTGCAGCAAACCTGATAGAAAATACGGTTGCATATTTAATGCGTGATAAAGTGCCGATTATCAGAACCCTTTTACTAACAGCTTTGATAGAAGGATTATGGAATGGCTCAACGATGGCTAGTGATACTTTAACAGTTGAATTAAGAAATACATCAGCTCCTTACTCTCTTGTTGAATCTAAAAAGATAGTATTGAATTTATCAGGAACAGGTTCAGCACAGTTTGTAATTGCTGAAAATTCAACACCGTATTATCTGGTTATCAAGCAAAGAAATTCAATTGAAACATGGAGTTCAACAGGTCAGCAGTTCTTATCGGATATTCTAAATTATGATTTTACAACTTCACCTTCAAAAGCCTATGGTAATAATCTGATACTTAAAGGTGGAAGATATTGTATATACAGCGGTGATGTAAATAATGACGGCACAGTTAACTCAACAGATCTGACACTGATATTTAACGATAATATTACCGGTGCGGAAGGATATATAAACACTGACTTAACCGGCGACCAATATACAGAAATAGAAGATCTTCTTATTGTATTTATAAATGGACTTCAAAATGTTCAGCGAGTACGACCTGCAGGTTTTACGGAGTTTTCTGAATAGAGAAAAGTAAAAAATGAAAAGTATAAAATTATTTTTTTTGTTTGTTATTCTTGCAGTTGTCGTATCTGCTCAAACACAGCACACAATAATGTCTTATAATGTTTTGAATTTAGTTTTAACTGATACACTTGAGCGTAATCCGCACTTCAGAACAATATTTTCAAACATTCAACCTGATATTCTGGTATGTCAGGAGATGACTTCTCAAACCGGAGTAAACGGATTTTTAACAAGAGTGTTGAACAGGGTTTCTTCCGGATATGCAGCAGGGACATTTATAAACGGATTTGATACTGATAATGCAATTTATTATAAAACTGATCTATTTACTTTTCTAAGTAATACACCGCTTTCTACAAATCTCAGAGACATTAATGAATTCAGACTAAGGTATAATGCAACAGGTGATACAATAATAATTTATTCTCTGCATCTTAAAGCAGGTGATTCCGGTTCTGATAGTCTTCAGAGGGCAGCAGAGGTTGATATTTTAAGAAACAGAACAAATTCACTTCCGCCAAACAGTAATTTTATTGTAGTCGGTGATTTTAATATTTATAATTCAAATGAGTTGGCATTTCAGAAATTCCTTAATCAATCTCAGTCAGGTTATTTTATTGATCCGTTAAATCTGATTGGTCGATGGAATAATAATGCTGCCTTTGCACCTTATCATACACAATCCACACGAACAAGAAATCTTGGAGATGGCGGTTCAACAGGCGGATTAGATGACAGGTTTGATATGATATTAATGTCGCAGGCAATTATAAATCCGGGCGGAATAACATATATTCCGGGTTCTTATATGGCTTATGGAAATGACGGACTGCATTTTAACGATTCGATAAACCGTCCGCCGAATAATGCAGTTGGACAAACTATTGCCAATGCTTTACATTATGCAGCAGATCATTTACCTGTTGTTGCAGGTTTTTCATTTGATGCCCCATATATGCAGCTTACATTTAATGCTCTGATCGAGGGTTTTTATAATGGAATTACAAATAATCCTGATACAGTTACAGTTCAGTTAAGAAGCAGTACTTATCCATATAGTTTGATTGATCAGGCAAAAGTTTATTTAAATAATACCGGTTCAGGAACAGGAAAATTTTATAATGCTGAAAATGGGACGCAATATTATATTGTTATTAAACACTGCAGCGCTGTTGAAACCTGGAGTGCAGTAACTCAAAGTTTTTCTAACGGAATTATGAGTTATGATTTTACCACTGCTCAGGATAAAGCTTATGGTAATAATTTAAAACTAATTGGCAGTAAATGGTGTATTTATGCCGGCGATGTAAATCAGGATGGAATAATTGACCTGACGGATGTGAATATAATTTATGCAAATAATGTTGCTGGTATAATTGATAATAGGATAACTGATCTTAACAATGATAGTTTTACAGATATAAATGATTTGATAATCTGTTTTATCAACAATGTTTATCAGGCGGGTAAAAAAACTCCTGAAAACAATTATAGACTTCATAAAAAAAATGATTAAAATTTATTTTCCTTTTATAGTATATATTTATGATTTTTTGTTTCATCGGTAATATGAAAAAATTAACTAAACTAACATTATTATTAATCACCAATTCATTGAGGGAACTATGAATAAAACTATTTCAATTCTATCTTTTCTCTTTGTGCTTATCCTTGCCTTGAATGTGAATATATTTTCACAGCAATGCAAAGTCACAACCAAAAATGTTAAGTTTGAATCTCCAAACTCATTAACATTTGATGTTTATGTTCAGAACGACGGAGCAACAGACTGGACTTACAGTAATGGAAGTTATGTCTGGAATTATGATCCTGCTTTTTTAAATGGCGGTACGCCGGCATTTTCACTAGTTGAAGGTTACAGCTCATTTCCTGAAAATGCAAGACCTCCATCTGTCTTAATCACCGGTCCGAATATCTTAAGAACTTCTTCAAATATGCCCGGATCAAACGGAGTTATTACAGCAGGACAAAGTCTGATGTTATACAGATTCAGATTGCAGACTTCAGCTTCTTCATTTAGCGGGTCTTATTTTAATATTTCCTGGAAAACCTCCGGAACTCCTTCAACAAAAATATTTAGATGGGATAATGGTTCTGGTTTACCAACTGAGATTTCATCTGTTAATTTATCAATACAACAACTTATGTTTGAAGAAAACTTTGATTATGGTAGTACAGCTAATCCGGATATCACAACAGTAACTTCAAATTGGACTAGACATAGCGGTACAACTGGACCAGAGTATATCACTACAAGTTTATCATATCCATTATATCCTTCTTTAGGAATTGGTGGTTCTGTTCCGTTTACTTATGGTAGTTCTGGAAACAATGACGGTGATGTAAATCGTGTATTCCCGAATCCTGTTACAACCAATAACGATGTATATGCAGCATTTCTGTTAAACTTAACTGCTGCCCGTACAACCGCTGATTACTTTTTCCATTTTGGGCAAAGTGTAATTGGTACTAACTTCAAAGCAAGAGTTTTTGCACGTAGTAATGGAGATGGTTGGAGTTTTGGTTTATCAAAATCTACCGAAACCCGTGTTGATGATAATACAATATTAAATTTCAATCAAACTTATTTAGTTGTTCTTAAATACACATTCAATACAGCTACAACAAGTGATGACCTTGTTACGCTTTATGTTTACAATACTGGTTATCCTTCAACTGAACCAGGTTCTCCGTTAGTAACTATTGGACCAATTGGTGCCGGAGTTACAGGTGACCTTACAGAGATTGGTTCAGTCGCAATTCGTCAAGGGACAAATACACCAACCGGTACAATAGACGGTATCCGCGTAGCTACTTCATGGTCTGATATATTCCTCGGTGCTTCAGGAGATCCTTTGTTATCCGTATCTCCGCAAACATTATCAGGATTTAATTACCTGACTGGCGGAGGTCCATCGCAATCACAAAGCTATAATTTAAGCGGCAGCGATCTTGATCCAGCTAATGGAAATATTGTTGTAACAGGTTCAACTAACTACGAAGTTTCATTAAATAACACAACTTTCTCATCAAGCTTAAATGTTCCTTATACAGGTGGCACATTAGCATCTACATCTATTTATGTCAGACTTAAAGCCGGTTTACCTGGTGGTATGTATAACGGAGAAGAAATTTCTAATTCCGGTGGCGGTGCTATAACAAAAGTCGTTACATGTAATGGAACAGTTGGAAAAGCCGAACCAACGAATCATGTAACTAACTTTACAGGAACTCTTGCTTTGCCTTCATATTATTTTGCAAACTTTACCTGGACAGATGCGGGCGGTGCAGTAAGTCCTGATGGTTATTTAATAAGTGCAGGTGAATTTGCGTATGATTCAATAAAAGTTCCGGTTGATGGTATTCCTGTTTCAAATTCCGCTTTAAATATTAATGTTGCACAAGGTATAGAATCTGGTTTATTTACCGGATTATCTGCCAGCACTACTTATTATTTTAAGATTTTCCCTTACACTAATTCTGGTGCTGCAATTGATTATAAAACAGATGGGAATGTTCCTCAATTCAGTATTACAACATCAGATTTACCTGGTTTGCCGGTAACAGAAAATTTTGAATATCCTACCGGAAGTAATTTAACTGATAATGGATGGATAGCTCATAGTGGTGGCAGTACAAATGCAATTCAGGTTGATGCAGCATCTTTAAGTTATACTGGTTATATTAATTCTGGTTTAGGTAAAACAGTTACATTAAAAACAAGTGGTCAGGATGCAAACAGATCATTTGCCGGGATTACTGAAAACAGTATTTATGCTTCGTTTATGGTTAATGTAGCTTCAGCTCAGGCTAACGGAGATTATTTCTTCCACTTTGGTCCGGAAAAAACAACATCACTATTCTATGCAAGACTATTTATCAGGAAAAATGCAAGTGATAGCCTTGCATTTGGAATTGCAAAGATTGCTAATGCATCAGTCATTTATACGCCGTTTGATTATGCACTAAATACTACTTATCTGATTGTTGTCAAATATACTTTTAACGATGGAACTTTAGATGATGATGAAGTAAGCCTTTGGATTAATCCTGTATTAAATGGAACTGAGCCTCCGGCAAACTTAACTTTGATTGAGTCAGGCAGCAATGATGCTTTAAGTTTAGGAATGTTTGCTCTCAGACAAGGTTCAGCATCTAATGCTGCTAATTTATCTTTTGGCGGTTTAAGAGTTGCAACTACCTGGGTTCCTGCTTCTGGTGTAAATACTTTCCCTCTATCCGTTAATGTATTGAATGGCTGGAATATGGTATCAGTTCCGGGAACAAATCCGGATGGAATGGGAGTAAATAATTGGTGGGCAGGAAAAGTAGGAGATGTATATAAATACAGTAACGGTTATCAGGCAATAGCAACAACAAACCCTGGAGCAGGTTACTGGATGAAAAACAACGGAGCACAAACCTATAACTTTCCAGCAA
>JAVEUY010000243.1:0-5158 GCA_034005315.1 Ignavibacteriaceae bacterium
TACCCGATTTTATGGAAATCTTAACTTAATGTCAATGAAACTTATTATCCATTAGACGTATTATCTCCAAATTTTCTTCATTAAAAAATGAATATAATATTCCGTTTTGATTAAAAACTATTTAAAGTAAAATTCTCACTTTACCAATACTATCATTTCAATTTCAACTGCTGCATCAAGCGGTAATGAAGAAACTCCAACAGCACTTCTGACATGCTTGCCGGCTTCACCGAATATTTTACCAATTAATTCCGAAGCACCATTTGCAACTTTCGGCTGAGCAGTAAATTCCGGTGCACTTGCAACAAACACAGTAAGCTTTTCAACTTCTATTATGTTATCAAGATTTCCTGTTACTGATTTAATTGCTGCCAAACAGTTAAGTGCACAAATCTGAGCTGCAAGAATTCCATCTTCTTCAGATAATTCTTTTCCGACTTTGCCCTTGTATTTTACTTCACCTTTTACTACCGGCACCTGTCCTGAGGTCATAACAAGGTTACCAACTTTTTTCGCAGGAATATAAGCTGCCAAAGGTTTTGCAACTTCCGGTACTTCAAGACCAAGCTCTTTTATTCTTTCTTCTATCATAAAATCTCCTAAACGATTATTATTTTTTTCTTAAATTTGATTTGAAACATTTAGTAAAAAAGGATTTCAAATGACTGACAGCAAATTTACAGATTTTATCGGCATTGTTAAACGTTTAAGAAAAGAATGTCCTTGGGACCGTGAGCAAACTAATGATTCGATTAAATCAAATACAATTGAAGAAGCTTATGAAGTTGTTGAAGCTATCGATAATAAAAACTATGAAGAACTTAAGAAAGAGCTTGGAGATTTATTACTTCATGTAGTATTCCATACTCAGATTGCAGAAGAACAGAATTATTTTAAGATTGATGATGTTATCGATTCTATCCGGTCAAAACTGATAAGAAGACATCCGCATGTGTTTGGTGAAACTAAAGTATCAGACTCTGATGAAGTGAAAAAAAACTGGGAAGAAATCAAACTTAGTGAAGGAAGAGAATCTGTTTTAGATGGTGTCCCTTTTAATTTACCTTCATTACAAAGAGCAAACAGACTGCAAGAAAAGGCAGCAAAAGTCGGCTTTGATTGGGAGAACAAGGAAGATGTATGGAAAAAAGTAATTGAAGAAATTCAGGAAATGCACGAAATGGAAAAAATAAAATCACAATCTGATAAAAGTGGGAACATAAATGACATAAATGATAAATTAGAAAATGAAGTTGGTGATGTTTTTTTCGCAATGGTAAATTATTCGCGGTTTCTTGGCATCAATCCGGAAGATGCATTAAGAAAAACAAACCAGAAATTTATTAAACGGTTTAACTATGTCCAGAACAAAGTTAAAGAATCGGGAAAAGCTATTACCGAATCAAATCTTGAAGAGATGGATAGATACTGGAATGAAAGTAAAAGGCTGCCCGAATTTAATTAGTAATCATTTACCATTATTAAACTTGTCATAGGCTTCAATAATATCTTTAACAAGTCTGTGCCTTACTACATCTTCTTTATCAAAATAAGCAAAGCCAACACCGGTTATTCCGCTCAAAATATCTTTAGCCTGAATTAGTCCGCTTTTTGATTTAACCGGTAAATCAATCTGAGTTATATCTCCTGTAATAATTGCTTTAGAATTTGCTCCTAATCTTGTAAGGAACATCTTCATCTGAACATCGGTAGCATTTTGTGCTTCATCAAGAATTACAAAAGCATTATTAAGTGTTCTGCCCCGCAGATATGCAAGAGGAACAATTTCAATAACTCTTTTTTCGATATAAGCTTTCAGTTTTTCAGATGGAATCATATCATCGAGTGCATCGTATAATGGCCGTAGATAAGGATCTATTTTTTCATGAAAATCCCCGGGTAAAAATCCAAGACTTTCACCAGCTTCAACTGCCGGTCTGGCAAGTACAATTCTTTTAACGATTCCCTTTCTTAATGCTGATACTGCAATAGCAACAGCCAGATAAGTTTTACCTGTCCCCGCCGGACCAATAGCAAAACAAATATCATTTTTACCGGCAATTTGTAAGTATTTTTTTTGTCCTGAAGTTTTTGCTTTTACAACATCATTCTTTGTGTAAAGAACTATTGAATCATATTCTTCTTCCCCGATAATTTCCTTACCTTCAATAGCAAGATTAATGATTGTTTCAATATCACTTCTGTTTAATTTACCACTGGTATTAAGCACATAAGCCATTTCCTTAATAACCTTCTCTACAATTTCAACTTCTTCCAAAACTCCTTTAATATTTACTATATCACCACGAACCGAAATAGTAGAGTTGAATTTGTCTTCCAGCAAATTAAGATGAGCATCGTTAATACCAAGAAGCCCCAGCATATCAACGCCATTAAGAGTAATTTTTTTTTCTGCGGTTGTCATAATCCTTTTAAATACAAAAAGCCCTCATCAAAAATGACAAGGGCTTAAATTTGTTAAAACCAAAAAGCAAATTATTGCACCGGTGCCGGTTTATAATTCTTTCTTAATTTTTCATATTTTGATTTTTCTTCTTCAGTAAGATTAGGAATCTTGAAAACTTGTTTTGGATAAATTAAGTCAGGATTCTTAATCTGATCTCTGTTAGCTTTGTAAATAACTGGCCAGGCAAATCCATTACCATAGTGATCTTTATTCTTTGCAATGTTCCAAAGACAATCACCTCTTACAACTGTATAGTTGATTTCTGTAGGAGCCTCAACCCAGTTGTCAATGTCTTTTTGCATTTGACTATGAACTTTAGAAAAGAATTCCGGCAATGCAGATATTTTATTTTTCTTTAATTCATTAAGGTCAGTCTGTCTGTCAGATTTTGGACCTTCTTTTCTTTTGATCTTTCCATCTAATTCATTTACAGCTTTTCTGAAGTTATTTACATCGTTTCTTGTAGCACCAACAATCTGGTATAACTCATCGATGCATTCTTCAGGGTCCTGCAAATTCATAGCTTTTAAATTATCAATATCGCTTCTAAGAGCGCTGATTTCACTTTCAAGAGCAGCTTTCTTGTTCTTGAAAGTAGTCATCTGTGATTCCCATTCCTCTTCTGTCATACTCTGCCCAAAGTTAACGGCAGTAAAGAGAAGAACAAGGGAAATTATGCCTAATAATTTTGATTTGATACTCATTATATATATCCTCTGAAAATATTTAAAAATCATTAATTAATTATTTGGGTAATTTTTCCAGGTTTGCCCTTGCTTCTTCTTTTTGTTTTTCACATTCAGCAAGACTTCTGTTTGTGCTCTCGATCTGAGCTTCAAGTTGTGCTCTTTCATCCCTCAATGAATTTGCTTCTGCCTCAAGAGAAGCAACTTCATTTTTAAGATCACTCAATTCTTTTAATTGAGCATCACTTAAGCCACCGCATCCGCTTAGGAAGGCAGTAGTAAGTGCAATACCGCTGATCAATACGGCTGATCTCAACGATTTAGTTATGTTCATTCGATACCTCCGAATTTATTGGTTAGTGATTAAATTTACTAAAAAAATGAAAATTTCGTATCGTTATTTAAAATACTTATACAATTTATATAAAAATTCTAATTAAAAGAAATACACATTATCACATTATTTATTTTTTTTGGCGTCATATAAGACGCTTTTCCACAAAACTAGTATAGGAATTTCCAGCGATAATTATATGATCAAATACTGGAATATCCATCATCTTACCGGCTTCCACAATTTTTTTTGTTATCGAAATATCTTCATTGCTTGGTTCAGGATTTTCACTTGGATGATTATGAATAAGTATAATACTTGCAGAATTATTTTCAATAGCTGTCTTAAATATTTCTCTCGGAGAGACAACACTTGAATTCAGATTACCCTGAGATATTCTTTCATAACGTATTATCTTGTTTGCTGAATTTAAACATACAACAATAAACTGCTCTTTTACTTCATCTCTCAGTATCGGAATAAAAATTTCTGCAACATCAGCAGGCGAAGTAACTTTCTTCTTTGAAAACCATTTGGTTTGTGACAGAATTCTTCTGCTTATTTCGAATGCAGCTAATAATGTAGCTGCTTTATCTTTACCAATACCGGAGTTTTTAATCAGGTCTGCTGCAGTTTTTGATGCAAGCTGTGCAAGGTTATTTTCTTTACTAATTAATTCCTGTGAGATATGAATAACGGATTTTTCTTTTGTACCTGTCCGTAATAAAATTGCGATCAGCTCTGCATCAGTCAGGCTTTGTGCACCCCTTAAAAGTAATTTTTCTCTAGGTCTGTCACCTTCCGGCAGATCTCTTACTTTAAGCATTAATATCCCTGTCTTTAATCTGCAGATAGATATTTTTCAACAAGTTCAAAAATTCCATCTTTGTAACGTATAATGTTATTGTATTTATTATTTCTTTGTGAACTGAATGAAATATCGTTGTGAAATCCGTTTACACTTATACCTGATTCCATTTTGTACCTGATATTTTTTCTTGTAGGATTAATATTTCTCATTACAGTTAATAAGTACTTTGCTGCGTCATAACCGTATAAAACATTTCTGTTTACTTCCAAACCAGTAACTTTTTTAAAATCTGCGGAAAAGTCTTTAAGCTCAGGGTTATTATAATCAATAAAATAATCAGAGTCGAAAGTTAGTCTGTTGCTTAAAGTTGAAGACGACTCAAAACCTTTACCTAAAAACCAATCCTGATTACCATACAGATTAATATTTAATCCATTCTGAACCATTTGTGATAAAATTGTTCCGGCATCAGATGCATCCGATATTGGAGCATAAATACCTTCTATTTCACTAGCCAGTAATGATATTTTTGCAAACTGTTCACTAAGATCAAATGACTTACTCCTGAATGTTTCTTTTGCATTTATAGTACCGCCAAGCTTTTCAAACTCGCGAATAAAACTTGCAGCCAGTAAAGGAGAATATCCATCAATAGAATTAAGTACCGCAAGCCTTCTTTTATTTTCTACATAGAAAAGATATTGAGCAAATGTTTTACCTCTGGAAGTTAGTGAGGGATTTGCCTGAAAAAAATTATCACTCAACTGAATCAAATCATCAACTGTTGCTGTCGGAGAGATCAAACAAATATCGTATTTATCAATCTCCATAATAGCTGTTCTAACATCATCACTATAAAT
>JAVEUY010000244.1:0-5135 GCA_034005315.1 Ignavibacteriaceae bacterium
CAGTAAAATCTATAAAATCCCAGCCGTTTTGATATATCTTATCTGTAGTTTCAAAAACGATGTTGTAGTTTTTATCTAATACAGCATCAGAAATATTAAAGAACAAATCTTCATCGATAAGATTTAACATTTTTGAAACAGTTTCAGCATCAATATTGTCTCCGCAAAAAGAAACTACCTGATCAAACAAACTCTGTGCATCTCTTAAAGCGCCATCAGCTTTCTTAGAAATTAAAGTAAGAGTTTTATCATCAATTGAAATTTTTTCCTGTTTAGCGATATTGCTAAGAGTTTTCTTAATAGTATCAAGCTGTATTCTTCTGAAATCAAAGCGCTGGCATCTTGAAATAATTGTCAGAGGAACTTTGTGAATATCCGTTGTTGCAAAAATAAAAATAGTGTGTGCCGGCGGTTCTTCCAGAGTTTTCAGGAATGCATTAAATGATTCCTTAGTTAACATATGAACTTCATCAATTATATATACTTTATATTTTCCGCGGGTTGGAGGATATTTAACTGATTCGCGTAAAGTTCTTATTTCATCTATGCCTCTGTTTGATGCGCCGTCAATTTCAATTATATCTAATGTTTGTGATTCATTAATAGCTTTGCACATCTCACATTCATTGCAAGGTTCAAAATCTTTTGAGTTTTCACAGTTTAAAGCTTTTGCAAGAATTCTGGCTGTTGTAGTTTTACCTACACCTCTTGGTCCTGTAAAAATATAAGCATGCGCAATGCGATTACTTTTAAGAGCATTTTTTAAAGTTGCAGTAATATGCTCCTGCCCCACAACATCTTCAAATTTTTGTGGTCGCCATTTTCTTGCTGTTACCTGGTATTCCATAAATATTAAATGATTTCTTTACTTAAATAATCTGTAATCTCTTCTAAAAATATTTTATCTGTCTCGTTAAATGAACCGTATTCTGTGCTGTCTAAATCTATAACTCCGAATAATTTATCATCTTTAAAAATCGGAACAACAATTTCTGATTTTGAATCAACATCACAGGCAATATGACCCGGAAATTTATTAACATCATAAACAATAACTGTCTCTTTTTTTTGTGCTGCTGTTCCGCAAACACCGGATCCGATTTTAATTTCAGTACAAGCTACTTTGCCCTGAAACGGGCCAAGATAAAGTTTTTCACCGTCAAATAAATAAAAACCAACCCAACTGATTTTGCTGAATGTTTGTTTTAACGCTGCTGCAAGATTAGCAAGATTAGTTGTAAGATGATCATTTTTATTTAATAATCTTTTTATTTGTTTTATCAATAAAATGTACTGTTCATCCAAATCGGCTGAGATATTTATCTGTAAAGATTCAGACATCACTTTTTCTTTTTAACAGTTTTTTTAACCAATTGTTCTTTCTTTGATTTCAACTCAGGGAAAACATAAGGTATTGCTTCTTCAAGTTTTGAAATCGGAATAATCTTAAGACCCTCTTTAACTTTTTCAGGAATTTCTTTAAGATCTATTTCATTATCCTTTGGAATTAAAACAGTTTTAATATCATTTCGTTTTGCAGCAAGTAATTTTTCGTTTAACCCGCCAATTGCTAAAATAGAACCAGTTAAAGTTATTTCACCGGTCATAGCTACATTATTTGAGGCAGGTTTACCACTTATAACAGAAAGCATTGCCATTGCCATTGTTATTCCTGCAGAAGGACCATCTTTAGGTATTGCACCTTCAGGCAAATGAATGTGAATCTCTTTCCCTTTGAAGAAATCAGGATTTAATCCAAGATGTTTAGCTTTTGATCTTAGATAACTTAATCCGGCGTGTGCAGATTCCTTCATAATGTTTCCAAGCTGTCCTGTTAGTGTAAGTTTGCCGCTGCCATTCATTATTGTTACATCAACAGTTAATATTTCACCGCCAACGCTTGTCCAGGCTAAACCAGTAACGCTGCCTACTTTATTTAATTTGCTGTGTCTGTGCATTCTGAATCTCGGAGTTTTTAAATACTCTTCAATTTTAGCTTCATCTATAAAAAACTTATGTGACTTTTTCTTTACACCATTGCCGGATTCTTTTAAGACAATATCTCTTGCAATTTTTCTGCATACAGTAGCAAGCTCTCTTTCAAGATTTCTTACACCTGCTTCTCTTGTATATTCAGAAATTACTTTTTTAATTGAATCATCTGGGATGGTAACATTTTTGTTTTCTATTCCATGCATTGCAAGCTGTTTGGGCAGAATATGTCTTTTTGCGATTTCAAGTTTATCATATTCTAAATAACCCGGCAGTTCAATTATTTCCATTCTATCTTGTAAAGGTAATGGAATATTGTATCTTACATTTGCAGTTGTTATAAACATAACCTGACTAAGATCGTAATCAACTTCGATATAATGATCGTTAAAAGTATTATTTTGTTCAGGGTCAAGTACTTCAAGCATAGCTGAAGACGGATCACCTCTGAAATCCATACTCATTTTATCTATCTCGTCAAGCAGAATTACCGGATTGATTGAACCTGCTCTTTTCATTGACTGAATTATTTTTCCGGGCATAGAGCCAATATAAGTTTTCCTGTGACCTCTTATTTCAGCTTCATCTCTTACACCGCCAAGACTAATCCGTACAAAATTTCTACCCAAAGCTCTTGCAATAGATTTACCTAAAGAAGTTTTTCCAACTCCCGGAGGACCAACAAAACATAATATTTGTCCTTTTATACTTTTAACAAGATTAAGTACAGCTATTTGTTCGATAATTCTTTCTTTAGGTTTTTTCAATCCAAAATGATCTTCATCCAGAATTTTCTGAACGTGTTTTATATTCAGATTATCTTTAGTTCTGTAAGACCATGGAATATCAACAAGCCAGTCCAGATAATTTCTTATTACAGTTGATTCAGGTGACATCGGAGGTGTTTTTTTAAGCTTATTGAATTCTTCAAGTGCTTTTGCTTCAACATCTTTTGGCATATCAGCTTTGGCAATCTTTTCTTTTATCTTTGCAAAATCAGATGAGGTTTCTTCTTCTTCACCAAGTTCATCCTGCAAGATTTTTATTTGTTCCTGAATTATAAATTTGCGCTGGGTCTTTGCAATATTTTCCTGAACCTTTGTATCAATCTCTTTTTCTATTTTCAGTATATCAATTTCTGAGTTAAGCACTTTGATAACTTCATAATATTGTTCTTTAAGGACAAATTTAGAAAGTATGTTCTGTTTAACATCTATTGATTGATTAATATTAGCAGCCGCATAAAATATTTTTCTGTCCGGTTCCTCAATATTATCAAACGCAGCTATAGTTTCATTAGGCAGGTTACGGCTTATCTTAACATAATCCTTAAATAACTGAGACATTTGTCTGACTAATGCATTCATCTCGTGATCCGAAATAATCTGTGGAATTACCACTTCAATTTCTGATTCAAAAAAATTCTTATTCCCTGTAAATTTTTTTATTCTGCCCTGCAGCAGTCCATCAACAAGTATTTTTAATAATCCGTTCGGCAGTTTTAATATCTGAACTATCTTAGCAATTGTACCTTCCTGGTAAAGATCTGTCGGTAAAGGATCTTCTATACTTGATTTTTTTTGTGTTGACAGGAAAATATATTTTGTATTATCTAAAGCATAGTTTGCAGCATTAATTGATTGTTCACGACCAACTAACACCGGAAAAATCATATACGGAAATATTACAATATCTCTTAATGGTAAAATCGGTAATACTGAAGGTATATCATCAATGAGTGAATTATCGCTGCCTGATTTTTTTGTTTGTTCCTTCTCTTTGGTCAATTTATCTCCTAAGTTTCCAACATTATTGCTTCAAATATACTTATTATGAAATGGGCTATCAAGGAAATGAAATATGTACTTAAAAGCTACTTAAGATTTTTTTAGTTATTGAAATTAGTTAAATAAAATCTGAGAGAATGAGCACATAAAAAAAGTTAAGGATGCTTCTTTATATAATTAAAACCCCGGCTGCTTATTGATTGAGAATTCATAGTTAATAGATGGTGTTAAATAAAAATTAACTTCCTTTTCTTTCAAAAAATTAACAAAAAACAGAAAATCATTTATTTTTTTATTTTTTTGCATATAAGTATCAGCAAAATAATTTATTGTAAATTTTATAAAGCTCCATTTCTTTTAATTAGAGGTCAATTTTTGTATATTTGCACCTGTTTTTGTAAAAAATTAGAAAGAGTTATGCATCAATTTAAGGATTTAAATTCTGCTCAGCTAGAAGCAGTGGAATATATTGAGGGACCTCAGATTATTGTTGCAGGCGCAGGTTCCGGTAAAACAAAAGTACTTACCTACAAAATAGCCTATTTATTAAAAAAGAATTTTTCACCTGAATCTATTTTAGCTCTTACCTTTACAAATAAAGCTGCAAATGAAATGAAGGAAAGAATTAGAGAGCTGATAGGTAAAAAGGCTGATGATATATGGATGGGAACTTTCCATTCAATATTCGCAAAGATACTGCGAACAGAAGCAAAACATATAAACTACAAAAGTAACTTTTCTATCTACGATACTATAGATTCACTATCATTAGTTTCGAATATTATGACAGACCTGAATATTGATCTGGATAAATTTACACCAAACTCTATACGGCATCGTATAAGTTTTCTTAAAAACCACATGATAACTCCGGAAGAATACCGGAAGAATCATGTTAAATCATTTCTTGAAGAAAAAATCTCGGAAGTATTTTTTGAATATCAAAAACGTTTGGTGGAATTTAATGCTATGGATTTTGATGATTTGCTTTTAAAACCAATCGAGCTGTTTAATGAGAAGAAGAGCATTCATCAAAAGTATAAATCACGATTTGAGTATCTGCTGGTTGATGAATTTCAGGATACTAATAAAGCACAGTATGAGTTATTAAAGTTGTTAGTTTCCAGAAACGGATTAATCTCTGTAGTCGGTGATGATGCACAAAGCATTTATAGCTGGAGAGGTGCTAATATCGGCAATATGCAGGATTTCAGAAAAGATTTTCCAAAGTCTAAATTATTTAAACTAGAGCAGAATTACAGATCAACAAAGATGATTTTGAAAGCGGCAGACTCTGTAATTAAAAATAATAAAGATCAGGTCCCTAAAACATTATGGACCGAAAACGAAGAAGGC
>JAVEUY010000245.1:0-5122 GCA_034005315.1 Ignavibacteriaceae bacterium
AAAAGCTCTAAAGCACAAAAGAACATGGATGACTTCGTCATCACAGATTAAATTTCTCTCATCTTACGTCTAGCTTCTTGCTTTTCTCGTCATTGATTAAAACGGATAGGAAAAAGGAATTGCCACAAAAGCTCTAAAGCACACCAAATCATTTTAGTATAAACTATAAGAAAACTAAGTTAAGTCTAGAGTGAAGAACCTACCTTTATTCTGATATTAACAAAGAAGGATGAAAAACCGATATTTCCGCCTTTTAGATTTGTAATAATAATACTTGGTCCGATAGCGATTGAACTATATGCCCAGTAATCAAATATTTTTTGAATTGCTATATCCATTACAAACTGATTATTACGTACAGGACTATTGAACATATAATCCATTCTAAGATCGAATACACTTCCCGCAAGTGTAAGTTCTCTGCCGGCAAAGCCAATATGATACTCATCTATAAAACCAGCAGCATAAAACTTGCTCCGCAATGCTCCCAGTATTTTTACGGGATATCTGAATTCCCAGTTAACATAACCGCCCTGAAGCAGATACGGCTGATATTTTATTGAACCGTCAGGATTCCGCACTATATTGTCTTTATTTCCTGTATTCTCAAGATATTTTCTTAATAATGAAGCAGAAAATTTACCGGATGAACTTAAGTAGCCAACTTCAAAGAAGTTACCGAAAGGTATCGTATAAGATAGCTGAAGACCGTCAGTAACAAAAAGATTATTATGATTTTCAGAGCCTTTAAGTTCAGTCATTGCATCCACACTTAAATAAGTACCAGCCTTAATTCCAAGAATATGAAAACTTACTTCTGTATAGTTTGTTTCAAGTGCACCGGAATAAGGCGTTCCGAAACCTATTGAAATACCGATATCTTTCTTTAGTGGAATCCCGAATCTTTCTCCGCCCATTATCTGAATATATGGATTGATATAACCTAATGTAGGCGATATTTGAAATACAGTAGGCGGGTTTACAATATTTTTGAAACGTAATTTTTCAAGAACTCTTGTAAAGACACTGCCAAAATTCATAGTTTCTTCCAGATTAAGTTTAAATGGATAAGTTATTATTCTGGCACGTGTTTCCGGTTTTAATGCAAGCAAAGGATATAGGCTGCCTTTTACAGATATTGTCTGATCGGTTACACTTCTCAAATCAACTACTATTTCAGCTTTTGGATCTGGCGGATCAATAAATAGTTCTTCCTGTATGTGGATAAATAAACTATCATCAAGCGGCTCCATTTGATAATATAATATCTGCTCATCTTCTTCCTGAGCATTTAGTGTTGCCGGAAAAAGTAAGACAATAATTGCAAGTATTAGTAATAAAATTTTATTCATTTTAATTCTATAAAATCAGTTTACAATAATTCAATCTTCTGAAACCGTTTGCCATTCAAATATTTATTTAAATACTACATAAATAAATTTATTTTTTCAGAAGCTTTACATACAAAATGAAACAAGTTTCAGACCGAAAATAGTCTTTAGTTTTAATTCAAATAGTCATACAATTGTAAAATTTACAAACATCTTAAACTATTTGTAAACAAAAATAAAGATTTCTTTTGTCTTTATTAAATTTTTAAAAGCACATCATTAACTCCATTGTTTCTTTCATATCTTATCAGATTAAATTTCTGTCCAGTCCCTTTCAAAAATTTTTATCTTTCTCAGAAAATCCTGTTCAATAAATATCTTATCCCACAAGAATAAGAATACTTCAACCGAACTGAGATTCCCGTTGAGTAGTTGTAATTTATGCTGTGTGATTAGTTGGGGAGTTAGCCAAAGTCAGATTACGGAAACAAACAGTAAAAAAAATCCCGGACAACAGCAAGAACGCTGCAATTCTTTTGACATCACTTAAGATTAACTCTAAGGAATCTGTAACTAAGTATTATTCATAGTTTTGTAATTACAGTAGTTGAATGGAAAGTTTATTACCTGTGGTTTCATATTTATATCCTAAGCAAAGATAAATTTGATAAAGTTTAAATAAACTGGTAATTACTAAACTGGGAGCAAAAAAATCAGGTTTAGACAAAAGATATTCAAGGAAATGGATTCTTAGTTTTAATTCTTAAGATGTGTAGTAATGACTAAATTTTTACCAGCCGTTTTAACAGGTTTTGAGAAATCTCCAAAAGATATTGAAAGAGGAGAGCGAAGTATAATTTATGATTTTGCTGTTAATTGAATATAAATGATATAGTAATTATAAGCTATTATAATATCAATAGGTTACGTGATTCACCTAATCGCTTAGAACCTTATGATCTATCAATGAATAAGTCTTACCTGACTTTTCACAAAAAGCTTTACCATCATCATCAAATTTCAATCTTTTTCCTGCTTCAGAAACCCATCCAACAACTCTGCCTGGGTTGCCGACCACGAGAGCATAATCAGGAACATCCTTAGTTACAACGGAGCCTGCTCCGATCATACAATGTTTTCCAAGTGTATGTCCGCAAACGATCGTTGCATTGGCACCTATTGAGGCACCTTCTTTAACCAGTGTTTTAACATAATATTGTGCACCTACTTGCGGATATTTACATCTCGGATTAAGTATATTTGTAAAGACCATTGACGGACCGCAAAAAACATAATCTTCTAATGTTACACCTTCATAAATAGAAACGTTATTCTGAATTTTACAATAATCCCCGATAGTAACATTATTTCCTACATTTACATTCTGTCCCAAGACACATTTTTTACCTATACGGCTTCCGCTTTGAACATGAGAAAAATGCCATATTTTTGTTCCTTCTCCAATCTCAACTTTATCATCTGCAACTGCAAATTCATTTATATAATAATTCGGTTTCTCGTTCATGATTTTTCCTTATAACAATATGTTAATATCAATTTTATTATTTATCAGATCATCGGATGAAATAGTTCTTTAATATTTGTGACAGGAAGATGTCTTATTGCATAAGCTGTTTCAATAGATGCTCTGGCAGTTTCAATCCCGAATCCTTTTCCCTGCAGTATTTCTTCATATATTTTAGTATGCAGATCGGTAAAACCATCAGTAAATTCAAGTTCATTTCCGTCTATTGTTATCGAACGATGAGTTGATTTATTTTTCTCAACTGCTTCCTTTGGCAGGTCTTTGGAATCTATAGATAAGTACCATTTAACATTTGCATTTTTTAATTCAATATATCCGGCTGCTTTATTAAATGATTTTAAAAACAGGTAGTTCTTCTGCACTCCTCCAAACAACCACATCAACAAATCAAAAAAATGGATCCCTATATTAGTTGCTACTCCTCCTGAAATATCTTCTCTACCTTTCCACGAGAAATTATACCAGGGACCTCTGGAAGTAATATAAGTAAGTTCAACATTGTGTTTAATATTAGTGTTAGCTTTTTCCAGTTTTTCTTTTACGGCAATCAAAGCCGGATGGACTCTTAGCTGCAGTACAGTGAAAACTTTTTTACCTGTTTCTCTCTCTATTTCCTGCAGCTGGTCTAAATTCCAGGGATTTAACACCAAAGGTTTTTCACAAACAGCATCGGCGCCAACGCGCAATGCAAGTCTTATATGTGCATCGTGCAGATTATTCGGGGAGCAAATGGAAAGGTAGTCTATTTTTTCCTCTGACTGAGTCCTTCTTAGTTTTTCAAGATGTCTGTCAAATCTTTCAAACTCTGTAAAGAAACTTGTCTGTGGAAAATATCTGTCTAATATTCCAACTGAATCGTGCGGATCCATTGCGGCTACAAGCTGATTGTCTGTATGTTTAATCGCTTGTAAATGTCTTGGAGCAATGTATCCGGCTACACCGGTTAAAGCAAAATTTTTCATATTAATTAATTTCTTTTCTTTAATCCTATTTTATTTAATTCAGCATGATATTGTTTAAGCCTTGAATATTTTTTCAGATTTTACTCCTGCTTTTTCAAACGCATTACGGGTATCCAGAATCAGTTTTGAAGCTGAATTAATAAATTTATAATTATAAACAGAATGATCTGTGCTTAACAAAATCATATCATACTTTGCAAGATTATTTTTTGTCAATTCAACTGATTTCATATCATAGTGATATTTTCTGGTCCTGGGAAGTTTTGGTACATAAGGGTCGTTGTAATCAACCTTTGCACCTTTATCCCTTAATATTTCAATTAACTTAAGAGATGGTGATTCCCGCATATCATCTACATCTTTTTTATAAGAAGCACCTAATATAATTATCTTTGAACCATTAATAGATTTTTTCAATTTGTTTAGTACTTCAGAAGCTTTTTCAACTACATAATAAGGCATAAATGTATTGATTTCACCGGCAAGTTCTATAAACTTAGTACTGATCTCAAACTCTCTTGCTTTCCAGGTAAGATAAAAAGGATCAATTGGGATACAATGCCCGCCTAAACCCGGACCAGGATAGAATGGTTGAAATCCGAATGGTTTTGTGCTGGCTGCATTAACTACTTCCCAAATGTCAATATTCATTCTGTCGAAAACCATTTTAAGTTCATTAACCAGCGCTATGTTTATTGAACGGTAAATATTTTCAAGTAGTTTGGTAGCTTCTGCCGCACGCGGCGATGAAACAGGAACAGTTTTTACAATTACCTGATTATAAAGAGATAATGCTATCTTTAAACAGTTTGGTGTAACTCCGCCTACAACTTTTGGAATAGTAGCTGTTGAATATTTCGGATTATTCGGATCTTCTCTCTCAGGTGAAAATGCCAGGTAAAAATCTTTTCCGACTTCAAAATTTTTATTACTGTTATGTTGTGTCAATGGTGCTTTCTCAAATAATGGTAAAAGAATTTCTTCAGTAGTCCCAGGATAAGTTGATGATTCAAGTGAAACAAATTGTCCTTTTCTCAGATGTTGAGCAATGATCTTTCCGGAATTTACAATAAAAGTCATATCAGGCTCACGATGTTCATTAAGAGGAGTTGGAACACAAATTATTATTGCATCAACTTCTGTCAGTCTGGAAAAGTCAGTTGTTGCAATAAATTTTCTATCCTTTATAACTTTTTGAATCTTTTCTTTTTTTATATGTTTTATATAACTTTTCCCGGAATTAAGCATTGGTATTTTTGCTTCATCAACATCAAAACCAATTG
>JAVEUY010000246.1:0-5114 GCA_034005315.1 Ignavibacteriaceae bacterium
ATTTTTCTTCTCAATTTTTCTGACAAATTCCTTATTATCATTCAATGAAGAAAACATTTTGTTTAGAGTCTTATTCTTTATCTGAGAATTTTGAACTTGAGAAATTACAAACTCTTTTTTTAATTCATCAGATAAATCTGAGTTAATAACAATTGGTTTATCTCCTGAAACTAATGGACTCAGCACTCCGGCAATATTCCAGTTATAATTAAGATTCGGTGCTATAGCTGATAGTTTATTCCAAGTACCATCGGTTTTAATCCAATCGCCATTTGGCATAGCCGGGCCTGGATCTACGCCACATACGTACTTACCTGAGTCGTGAGTTAATTCATAACCTATCCAGAGATCATTTGCTGTAAGAGTATAAGGAGTGGTTAAATTAATCTGGTTCCAACTAGTGCCAGTAATCTGTGAAGTAACGTCTTGTGAACGTAATATTGTTCCGGGTGAGTTAGGAGTTCCCTGATCATAAATTTTAATTACGCAACTAGTCGGTATATCATTAATATATATTTCAACTGCTTCTAAAGTTTGCCCTGCTAAGAGACCAGTAACACTGGCAGGGAATCTTGCAGATACTTCAAATGTACCACCGCCGGTTAAACCAATTGCATCGATGTTTATTCCATTATCCCATCTCAATACTGGTATATCCCAGTTCAAATTTACATTTTGTCCGGTAACAGAAGCTTGCAGATTACCTGGGGACATAAATGGATTTGCCATTGTAGAAAAGTTCCAAACTTGTCCCACTGTTGTACCACTACTATTGGTTTCATCAACACGCCAGAAATAAGTTGTGTTATAATTTAATAATGGACTGTTAATTGAACTAACTAATGAACCAGTATGAATCTGAGCTAAACTGCTTGGGTTTGTTCCAAAATAAACTGAGTTAGATGTAGCATCACCAGAATTCGTCCAATTCAATGTTACATTAGGCGCGGATACATCTATTGATCCGCTTACTGGATTCGGATTAGTTGCCTGTCCAGGTCCGCTGGGAATGGTGCCTAGGACTCGCAATGCAAGTGCTCGGTAGCTTGGCCAACCATTTTGAACAGGGTCCCAGATATTACTATTGTCGTTCCAACTATAAGCAGTCTGAAGTGGAGTAGTTGTTGACTGATCTGCTGCCAAATAAAAGTTAGGATTTGAGGGTGCAAATTCAATACCGATATAATAAGCCCCACTAGCTAATTGTGGAATTGATGCCACATCAAAATCAAACCATCCAAATGTGGGATAGGTAGGAACATTATTCGCAATTAATCCTGAAATAGAGTGTACCAAGGTTCCCGGTGCTCCTCCAGGTCCATCTGGTTCATAGACCACAATTTTAAAGTTTAAGTCTGCTGCAGGACCAGTAATGGTCAATGCGATACAAAAAGTGAAAGCATTCCATGGATATGTTGGCGGTGTAACCAGTTGTACGAATCTCCCTAAAATTACGCTTGCCGGATTCCAACTATATCCATTTTCAAAGGTACCATCATCATAAATAATTGATCCTGGACCTGTGCACTCAGCATCCGGAAACAGTGCAACCATTACCTGTTTACCATCTAATGAAATTGCGTCTTGAGCATTAGATATAAAACTATTCAACAAAACTATACTTACGATAATAAAAAAAGTCTGTAACGATAAAAGATTTTTTTTCATAAAAGCCCTCTTGAAGTGTTTTTAATAAATATATTTAATTATAATGACACACTATTACAAGAAAACAACAATCGAATGACTATTACTTTCAAGTAATTATAAAAGGATGGATATACTAACATTGTTCTTCTATAGCTGCTCCTGTTTTGTTATATAATAAGTTGATTAAATAAAGTTTAAGAAAATTCCTTTCAATAATTCTCAATTAGTAAAATGATTAAGCAATCTAATACTATTATTTAGCTCATTAAGCAGATAAAAATACACTTACAAAATATTGCTCATCAATTACAGATTATCACTTAAGCAGCAACATCTTTTTAACTGAAACAAATTTATTTGTCTTTAACTGGTATATATATATTCCACTTGCAATATTTTCTGCATTCCATTGAAAGTTATAATACCCTGCTGCTAAATCAGTATTTACAAGTTCAGCTAATTTTTCACCCAATGTATTATATATGCTAAGATTTACTTCTGCTGCTTCAGGCAACGAAAATTTAATCGTTGTTGACGGATTAAACGGATTCGGATAATTTTGCTCAAGATTATATATTGTTGGTACATCCTCTTGTTTTGCTATTTTCAGTGTTGATATTTCTTTGTTCGTTATTACTATTTTATCACCATCAGTTACAGGATAAGAATTAACTACTTTCCCACCAACAATTTCCTGAAGAACATATTTGATTTGATTTGTCTCTTCTAAATCCGAGATTAATATGCTAACCGGATAATCATCTGTTTGAACTGAAATAGTAACCTCATCACTTTCACTTAATCTATAATCGCCTGAAATTCTCGCATCAAAACTTCCCGGAGGCGGTAAAGGAGGCATACTAAAACTTTCAATAGATTTGTCAGTCTCCAGCTTATTTCCAAAATATAACATCTGACTGTTGCCAACAGCATCACTTATATTTATTTTTTTAAAATCTGATGTTATCTCTGATAAAGAAGTTATATCTTTATTAAGAATCAGTGGCTGAGTTGAACAATTTATAGTAATCGTACCTGCTGAGTTTGTCTTTATCCAATATGCTTTAGTTGGATCTATTGATGCAGCAGTAGTGTAACTTCCTGAATAACTGTAAAGAGTTCCCGGAATTATTATTCCAGCGGGATCAATAACACTGCTAAGTGAAACAGTGCAATAAGGTCCGCCTATTAAATTCCAACCTGCGTTTAAATCAATTACACATTCTGTTCTATCTGAACCGATTACATCTGCAGTTTGAGATGATGAAAACTTTAACCAATAACCTACACCATTTGCTACAGTATCAGATGTCATATAGGAATTAGTATAACGATATAATGTTCCCGAAACTGCGTTTGGAAAAAGTGTAAGATAATTATTATTAGTAACGTTTACAGGCAGGCTTATCATATTCCAGCCTGAAGCTATATTATATCGTGAATTTATCTGGTAATTAAATCTTATACGCAAACGATCAAGATCTGGTAAGTTAGTAAAATGATTTAAAGTTCTCATATTTATGTTAACTAAATTGCCATACACTTGATCTACAAGATGAAAATATCCGTCTGGTGGCAATTGAGCCGGATCCCAACTGAAATTAATTGGTTCGCAATCAGATGCAGTCTGATAAAGAATACTCCATACTCTTTCACTGTCAGGATTTGATTCTCTGATATCAGTGAACAAGTGATAACCACAAACAGAAAATCTGCCATCAAAGGCATCGAATGGCGGCGGCGGCGGTGCCTCTACATCCAAACCAACGTCAAAGCAATCAGTTGCTCCGGGTGCAGTACCGAAAACCAGTTGAATAGAATTTGCACAATTATCCGTTATTAATAACTCTGCTCCAAAATCCAGAGAAGATGGAGTTGCTGCATTTAAAGTTAATCCGGGCGAGTAGTTAATACCGTTATAAGAAAATGCTTTGTAGTAATAAGTAGTCCCGGGTGTCAAACCAGTATGGTTAACAGGAGAATTAATACCATTATATAAAAGAGTACCTCCTGCAAAAGAACCGCCAACAGCAGGCGGAACTCCGGATGGAGTTGTGAATGAGCCATCCAAATTCCAGACAATAATTACATTATTATTATTTGAGTTCGGAATAAAGAAAAGATTAATTTGTGAATTACTTACCGTATTAGCTATAAAATATGAAGGGTCATTTACTGTCGGATTATTAACAATCGTAAAGTTAGTATTAGAAATATCGAAGAAAATATTTCCAGCAGCTTCAACTTTGATTCGTGCCTGGGAAGTTGGCAAATTGGGAATTGTAACTATCTCTGAGCCGTCATTGAGTGTATTAGCTGTCAATACAGTATTAAAATTATAACCTCCGTCTGTTGATAAAAGAATATTGACATTAGAGCAATTAACGGGTGTAGAAGAAGTATTAGCAACATTCCAGGTAATTGTTTGTTGTGAATTTCCAAACCACGACACATTTGTATTGGGAGATGTAACAATAAAGGGACCGGAATTTCCATCAACATAAAAGGTTGACATTTGTTTATAATCTACTCCCCCGCCACCGGATTTATTATCTCTTACTGTTAATCTGAAAGTTAAAGTTCTTGAATAAGTCGGCAGTAATTCACCAATAACCGTTGTATTATTTATCAGATCACTTAGCCGGGGAAAAGTCCTTGTTGGTAATGATGTTGGTGACCAGCTTCTGAAGATAGGCGCAGTACCCGAAGGAGCATTTGGTGCACCTGCAGGACCCAGATCAAATTCTTCCCAGCAATAAGTTAATGCATCTCCATTAGGATCAGAGGCTGAACCAGTTAAAGCAAAAGGAGTACTTTTGGGAATATAAAATCCACCTGCCGGAACAGTAACAACAGGTGCGTTGTTTCCGGTATTGGTAATAGAAGCACAACTGTTACCGCTGCCGGAATTTGTATATGCTATTATTTCATTATAACTGATTGTATAAAAGTACGCATCACTATGTGGTTGAAGATCATCACCATTACAAATACCGGCATAAGCCATAATCGTACTGCCGCTGCCTGGTTCATAAGCTGTCGAAGCATTTCTGTTACCACCACCACAGGAACTTGTTACACTATTAAATGTATGATTTGCCCCAAACTGATGTCCCATTTCGTGAGCGACATAATCTATATTAAAAGGATCACCAACCGGCGCAGATGAGCCTGTAACACCGCCGGCTTTACTGCTGGTACAAACACATTCCAGATATGCAACACCACCACCTCCGGTACTAAAAACATGTCCGATATCATAATTGCTGCTGCCAATAACACTGTTAAGATTACTGATATTCTGACCTAACATTGTACTTCCGTTATTGTTTGTGTACGGATCAGTACTTGGATTAGTATATATTATCAGATTATTATTTGAAATAAGAACCATCCTTATTCCAACTTCTCTTTCATAAACACCGTTGACCCGATTTACAGTGGTTGTAACAGCTGATAAAAGA
>JAVEUY010000247.1:0-5107 GCA_034005315.1 Ignavibacteriaceae bacterium
GCTTCATGAATAAGTTTAGCAACGTGAAGTAATGCTTTGGAAGGGATACATCCACGATAAAGACAAACGCCTCCGGGATTTTTTTCAAGATCAACAAGTGTAACATCCATACCAAGATCAGCACCGAGAAAAGCAGCAGCATATCCGCCGGGTCCGCCGCCTATAACTGTTAATTTTATTTTTTCAGACATAATTTTTTTCTATTTCTTTATTGTTCACTTGTTTCTATCAATGCAGCAATTAATCAATTGAACAATTTTTTTAAAGTAATTTAATAGGGTTTTCTAAAGCATCTACTACAAATCTTAAAAATCTAATTGCATCAGCGCCATCAATAATTCTATGATCATACGATAATGATAATGGCAGCATCAGTCTTGGTTCAAAAACTCCAAAGCCGTTCCAGACCGGTTCATTAGCGCCGCGTGATACTCCAAGTATTGCAACTTCCGGTGAGTTTACAATCGGAGTAAAGTATGTTCCGCCAATTCCGCCAAGATTTGAAATTGAAAAGCATCCGCCTTGCAGATCATCTAAACCGATTTTTTTATTGCGAGCTTTTTCTGCTAAAGAACCAAGTTCGACGGAGATTTCCTGAAGAGATTTTTTATCTGCATTTTTTATAACCGGGACTATCAATCCGAATTCAGTATCAACAGCAATTCCGATATTAAAATAATTCTTGTAAATAATTCCTTTCTTTTCCATATCTATACTGGAATTGACTTGTGGAAACTTCTTTAAAGCTTCAACTATTATTCTCACAAGAATTGCAGTTATAGTCAGTTTTGAATCAGAACTTTTATTCAGCTCTTTTCTGGATTTTTCAAGAAGAGTGATATCGGCTTTATCAAATTGAGTAACGTGGGGAATTGTTGCCCATGCATAGCCAAGATGTTCAGCAGTTTTCTTGCGGATATTTGTCATCTCAACTTTTTTGATTTCGCCAAACTTAGAGAAATCAGGCAGTGTTTCTGCTTTGATATTTAATCCAAAACCGCCGCCCTGAGTATATGATTCATGTAATTTCTTAGAAAAAGCTTTTACATCGTCCATTGAAATTCTACCGCCGGAACCAGTGCCTGGAACTTTATTAATATCAACACCAATTTCTCTGGCAATTCTTCTTACGGATGGAGCCGCAGGTGCTGAACCTTTTAAAATTGGAGGCTGCTGATCTGGTGCTTCCATAACATGAACGCTCGGACGTTCACCTGTTTTTACTTCAGAAGTATCTTGTTTTTGTTCCTTCTGAACAGACTCTTTTTTAGTTTCATCTTTTTCAGGAGATTTAGTTTCAGTTGAAGTCTGATCGCTGGTTTCAACTTTAATCATTACTGCACCGACTTTTGCTTTTTCTCCTGTTTTAATCAGCACTTCAACAACTTTACCAGCAAGAGTTGATGGGACTTCAATCGTAGCTTTTTCGGTTTCTATTTCCAGCAGCGGCTGATCTTTCTGAATTACATCTCCAACTTTAACAAGCACATCAATAACATCAGCAGAGTCAATGTTTTCGCCGAGTTCAGGTAAACGCAGTTCTTTAATTTCTTTTTTTCCTGATAGCACGCTTTCAACAGTTGTTTTTTTTGCTGGTTGTGATGCTGACTTTGTTTCAGCTTCTTTTTTCTCAGGTTTACTTTCGTTTTTCTTATTATCATTTTCAGCAATCTTACCATCATCATCAACTACTAATATCGTTGCGCCGACTTTTACTTTCTCACCTGTTTTAATTAATAGTTTGGTGATTTTGCCTTCAACACTTGACGGAACTTCGATAGTTGCTTTATCAGTTTCAATTTCAAGTATAGCCTGATCTTTTACAATTGTATCTCCAACTTTAACAAGAACATCTACAACCTCAGCAGAGTCAATGTTCTCACCAAGTTCCGGTAATTTAAATTCTTTTGTCATCTTAAAATCCTGATTTCATTTTTTTATAAGTAAGGTCAATCTTCGACAAGCTCAGATTGACGGGATTATCACACCGATTCACAAAGAGCCGAATCAAATTGTGACTAAAACTTCTTAACTGTTTAAAGGATTCCTTTTATTTGGATCTATCTTTAATTCTTTTGCAGCTTTATCCAAAACCTTATCCTGTATTTTTCCTTCTCTGAACAATGCTGTTAATGCTGCAAATGCAATATGTTTTGCATCTACTTCAAAAAATTCACGAAGCATTGCTCTTGATTCACTTCTTCCGAAACCATCTGTTCCCATTGAGTATAAATACCTTGGAAACCATTTTGCAATTGAGTCAGGAAGTGCTTTAACATAATCAGATGCAGCGACAAAAACTCCATCTTCATTTTCAAGTGTTCTCTGGATGTAGTTTTGTTTTTGTTTTTTAGTTGGATTTAACAAATTCCATCTCTCTGTTTCCAGTGCATCACGACGCAGTTCTTTATAACTTGTCACACTCCAGATATCGCAGGCAACACGATAATCTTCTTCTAAAATTTTTCCTGCTTTGATTACTTCGTTAAGTATTGTTCCGCTTCCGAGAAGATGAGCTTTAAGTTTAGCATTCTTTTTATCAGAAGCCTGAAACTTATACATACCTTTTAATATTCCTTCTTTAACACCTTTAGGCATTTCGGGCATTGCATAATTTTCGTTCATTAAAGTAACGTAATAGAAAATATTTTCCTGATCCTCAAACATTCTTTTAATACCATCACGAATAATAACTGAAATTTCATAAGCAAAAGCAGGATCATAAGTAACAAGATTCGGAACAGGATATGCAAGTAAATGGCTGTTTCCATCCTGATGCTGTAATCCTTCTCCAGCAAGTGTAGTTCTTCCTGAAGTTCCGCCGAATAAAAATCCTTTTGCACCCATATCAGCAGCAGCCCAAACAAGATCACCAACTCTTTGTAATCCAAACATTGAATAATAAACAAAGAAGGGAATCATATTTATTCCGTGTGTCAGATAAGCGGTTCCTGCTGCCATAAATGATGACATAGAACCAGCTTCAGTAATTCCTTCTTCAAGTATCTGACCATCTTTAGCTTCTTTATAATAAAGTAATGATGCTGCATCAACTGGTTCATATAACTGTCCGGCATGCGAATAAATTCCAACCTGTCTGAACAAAGCTTCCATACCGAAAGTTCTGGCTTCATCAGGAACGATAGGAACAATAAGTCTTCCTATTTCTTTATCCTTTAATAATTTTGCTAATATTCTGACAAACACCATTGTTGTTGAAACTTCGTGTCCTTCTGTTCCTTTATAAAACTCTTCAAATAAAGATTCGGGCGGAGTTTTAATCGGTCTGATATCAATTTTACGTGAGGGTAAATATCCTCCTAATTCTTCTCTTCTTTTTTTGATATATTGAATTTCTTCGCTGTTATCATCGGGTTTATAAAAAGGATCATTTGCAATACGCTCATCAGAAATCGGAATCCCAAATCTGCTTCTGAACTCTTTCATTTCATCTTCATTTAATTTTTTCTGCTGGTGAGTAATATTTTTCCCTTCACCTGCTTCACCGAGTCCATATCCTTTAATTGTTTTTGCAATTATTACAGTCGGTTTACCAACATAGTTTACAGCTTCTTTATATGCAGCATAAACTTTTTCGGGATCGTGTCCTCCGCGTTTCATTTTAAACAACTCTTCATCGCTCATTTGTTCAACCATCTTCAGTAAGTCTTCATCTTTTCCAAAGAAATTTTTTCTGATGTAAGCTCCGCCTTCAACAGAATATTTCTGGTATTCACCATCAACAACTTCGCCCATCCTTTTTACAAGTTTTCCCTCTGTATCTTTTTCCAATAACGGATCCCAATCTCCGCCCCATACAACTTTAATAACATGCCATCCGGCGCCTCTGAATATAGCTTCAAGTTCCTGAATAATTTTTCCGTTTCCTCTAACTGGTCCGTCAAGTCTTTGCAGGTTCGCGTTGATAACAAAAATCAGATTATCTAATTTCTCTCTTGATGCAAGAGTAATAGCACCAAGTGTTTCCGGCTCATCGGTTTCGCCATCACCAAGAAATGCCCAAACTTTTCCACCCGGTTTTTTCAGTCCGCGATCTTCCAAATATCTGTTAAATCTTGCTCTGTAAATTGCCTGAATAGGACCAAGCCCCATTGATACAGTTGGAAACTCCCAAAAGTCCGGCATTAAGAACGGATGCGGATATGATGTAAGTCCGCCGCCGGGAGCTAAATCTCTTCTGAAATTTACTAACTGTTCTTTTGTTATTCTTCCTTCAAGAAAAGCTCTTGCATAAAATCCGGGTGAAGCGTGTCCCTGAAAATAAATCTGATCACCTTCATAACCCTCACCTCTTCCGCGGAAGAAATGATTAAATCCTATTTCGTATAAAGTTGCAGCAGAAGCATAAGTAGATATATGTCCGCCAATTCCATGTTCTTGTTTATTAGCTTTAACAACCATAGCCATAGCATTCCAGCGGATAAGACTTTTAATCCGTCTTTCAATTTCTCTGTTGCCCGGAAACGGTGTTTGTTTTTCTCTTGGGATTGTATTTATATAAGGTGTATTTGCACTGAACGGGATATGAACTCCTGCCTTATGAGCCCGAACCTGAAGTTCTCTTAAGAGTTCAATTACTCTTTCGGGACCGCTATGTTCAAGAACATAATCAAGTGAATATAACCACTCGTTGGTTTCAACTTCCTCCACCTTTTGATCTTTTTTTACTTCATTACTCATAATAAACTTCCTCTTTTCTAAAAAGCTATCTCAATAGTTTTGTAACAGATCTTTTAATTATCAGAAGATATATTGAATCATTGGATAGCAAAAACAATTATAATTCTTATTAAAAATCACAATTTTGCAGAAAGCAATATCTGAATATTTTTTATTTTTCTAATAAAGCCATGCTCAAAATTGGAATTAAAATATAAAGTAAATGATAGTGAATAACAAGAATTTGTAAGTGAGTAAAAGCAAAGATAAAAGAGTAAGAATGAAAGTAAGATAAAAAACATTCAAGGTTTATAACACAATCGTAATGCTTTATATCAGGTGTGATAGAGAAGTTATAAAAGAAATAATTATAATGTTAATTTACTACCGGATATTGTTGCAGTAATTATGAACAAAGAAAATTCAA
>JAVEUY010000248.1:0-5073 GCA_034005315.1 Ignavibacteriaceae bacterium
ATGTGCAGGACCTTTCACTTCTTCAGAATATTATTCTTACAGGTTTCTATCCGAACGGAGTTGAAATCAATGCCTGCAGTTATGTGATTTTATCAAAACAGGATGATATAAGCGAAGATAAAATTACTTTTTATATTAACAGCGAAGGAATAACAATTTACTCTGATGTTGAATATGATATACTTGCTGCTCAACTTGAATTTGATAATTTTCAAAATAATACTGATGGTTTATATATCAATACTGAACTTGGCGAAGGTTATTACCAGAAAGTAAATAATTTATTCAGAGTATTGCTCTATGATCGAAGTGCCAAAAAAATCGTACAATCAGGTAAACATCTGATAGCAGATATTCCGCTTAATATTTCAAATCCTGAACTTATAACTATAAACAAATTGATTTTGATTAACACTGACCGGCAAAAGATAACCAATAGTAAGACTGAAATTATTTATGGAAATGCGCCGACATTGCCATTGGATTATGTTCTCTATCAGAACTATCCAAATCCATTCAATCCAATGACAACAATTCAGTATTCAATTCCGAAAAAAAGTATTGTTTCCTTAAAAGTTTATGATTTACTTGGAACTGAAATTGCAACACTTGTTCAGGAAGAAAAAAATCGCGGAGTTTACTCAGTTGATTTTGAAGGATTTGGAATGTCATCAGGTGTTTACTTCTATAGACTGCAGGCTGATGAGTTTGTGCAAACTAAAAAGATGCTTTACCTCAAATAAAATTTACAGTTTGTAAGATTTAATTTAAGCCGTTCATTAAAGGACGGCTTTTTTTTATTGATTTTTATTTGAAGAATGGTTACACTTAGTGTAACAATTAGAAGAATTATGTCAGCATCAACAAAATTATCCTCATCAGTTAAAGCTTTATGTTATTTAGCAAACAATTCCTTGTCTCAAAACAGCAATGATATTGCAGATGCCACAGGAATAAATGCATCAAAAATAAGAAGACTGATGGCACTGCTTGGTAAAGCTGGAATTATAAAAAGTGACGGCGGAATGCTTGGTGGTTATGCACTTAATAAATCTTCAGATCAAATTCACTTACAGGAAATTTATTGTGCTATTGAGGATAGAAAAGCTTTTTATCTTGATGTAAATAAAGAGAAATTAAATCAATCTGCTAATTCAAAAAAAATAAATAAATTTTTTCTTGATCTATTTTCAGATATTCAGATAGAAATTGAAACTAAAATGGAAACTATTACATTAAAAGACATATTAAATCATATTAAATAAGGAATGATTATGGAATTCTTAAAAAGACTTGGCATTAAAGAAAAAAATTTTGGCTGTTGCACTGGAACAGTATGGAATAAAACTACTGACCAGGGTGAGTTAAAAATTTATTCTCCTGCCACAGGTGAATTTATCGCTTCAGTTTATCAGGCTTCTGAAACTGATTTTGAAAATTTACTTAATGTTGCTGATAAAGCATTTCAATACTGGAGAACCTTTCCTGCTCCCAAAAGAGGAGAGATAGTAAGACAAATTGCAAACAAGTTAAGAGAATATAAAAAAGATCTCGGAACACTTGTTTCTTTTGAAATGGGTAAATCATTGCAGGAAGGAATGGGTGAAGTTCAGGAGATGATTGATATTTGCGACTTTGCAGTTGGTCAGTCAAGACAGCTTTACGGATTTACGATGCAGTCAGAAAGACCAATGCACAGAATGTACGATCAATATCATCCGTTAGGAATAGTCTGCACTATTTCAGCTTTTAATTTTCCTGTTGCAGTTTGGTCATGGAATTCAATGATGGCTGCTGTATGCGGTGATGTAAATATATGGAAACCTTCTTCAAAGGTTCCGCTTTCAGCTATAGCATGTCAGAATATTTTAAAAGAAGTATTGGTTGAAAACAATCTGCCCGAAGGAATTTTTACTTTGATAATTGGCAAAGGCTCTACTATTGGTGAAAAAATACTTAATGAAAAACGTATCCCATTAATTTCTGTAACAGGTTCTACAAATGTCGGAAGACACGCCGCAGAAGTAATTGCAAAAAGATTTGGAAGAGCAATACTTGAACTTGGAGGTAATAATGCTATCATAATAACTCCGGATGCAGATTTGAAAATGGCAATGCCTGCAGTTGTGTTTGGAGCAGTTGGTACTGCCGGACAGCGCTGCACAACAACACGTAGATTGATTATTCACGAATCTATTTATGCCAAAGTTAAAGATGCCTTAATTAAAGCTTACAGCGGATTGAAAATAGGTAATCCGCTTGATGAAAAAAATCACGTTGGTCCGCTTATAGATAAAACTGCTGTAAAAGATTTTACTAATGCTCTTAAGCAAGTACAGGAAGAAGGCGGAAAAATTATTTATGGCGGAACTGTGTTAGAAGGCGAAGAATATAAATCAGGTACGTATATAGTTCCTGCAATTGTTGAAGCAGAAAATCATTATAAAATTGTTCAGGAAGAAACATTTGCACCAATATTATATCTGATAAAATATACCGGCGATGTTAAAAACGCGATTGATCTGCAAAATGGTGTTGTTCAGGGATTATCTTCTTCAATATTTACTAACAATCTGCGTGAAGCTGAAATGTTCTTATCAGCAGAAGGCTCTGATTGCGGATTAGCTAATGTAAATATCGGAACATCAGGAGCTGAAATTGGCGGTGCTTTTGGTGGTGAAAAAGAAACAGGCGGCGGCAGAGAATCAGGTTCTGATGCCTGGAAAACTTATATGAGAAGACAAACTAATACAATAAACTATGGAACAACTCTTCCTTTAGCTCAAGGAATTAAGTTCGATATTTAATTAATATTCACTTTATGAAAAGGGAAGTAATGATATAAAAATTTACTTCCCTTTACTTTTTTACTTCAATTTTGGATAAGAAAAAATTACCTGCATTATTTTCCACTCTTATTAATTCGTTTTTCAATTAAATTCCTAAACAACTACTGAGTTTGTCTGGTCAATTTTGTCATGAGTGTTATGCCAGTACAATTCATTAAGTGGCCTGACATTTGTTTATCAGGGAGAAAAAATATTGAAATGAATTTAGATATCACAAAAATAACTTCCTGCGGATCTGATTGGGAAACTAATCGATACACTTTTTTGCAAACATTAAAGAGCTGGAGAAGTGAGATCCACCAGAATAAACTTTATCCTGCAATTGAATATTCAGAACAACTGCAATCAAGATTCAACGATATACTTAATGAAAATATTGAATCGAAATCATGGCTGGAGAATGAAGTTAAGGGAACTTTTGTAGATAATAAACTTGTTATTCTTGAAAAAGCTCATCAGATCAGCTCTCAATTAGATAAGTTAATTGATTTTGTTAAATGGGCATTAAACGAAAATCAGGAAATTTTAAGTGAAGTAGGAATAGTAAAACAGTTTGTTATGGATAATATTGAAATAGTTGCTTGTTGTAATAAAAATAAGTACAGAGGCAAAGGGTATATTTTAATTCCGGATAATAAACTAAATGTTTATAAAATATATCTTTATGATCTTTCAATAAACTGGTCTGTAAATGAACCGGTTGAATATCTGGAAATGGCTTTACTCAGATCAATTCCAATTGAATTAGTCAATTTATCCTATGAACAACTGATGAATGAATTTGTAGATAATTCCAAAACTCTGTTTGATCCGATGATCTACATTTGTAAAACTGAACTTGATTTTCCATTTAAGGAAACAATGTTCCCGGTTATTAAAGAAAAACTATTAGCTTCGGTTAACGGAATAGAACCTTACCTTTAACCTGATGAAAGCAGAATCAAATCAGATAATATTCTTCCTGTTTCATCAAGAATAAAATCTTTCTTTTGATTATTAGTTACCTTAACTTCTTCGTCTAAAAGTTCAACTTCCTGATCTACATCTGTATTAACATCCCTGTCAGATTTTCTTTGTTCTTCTTTTTCTTTTTCAAATCTTCTTTCATCTTCATTTAAAGAAATAAAATACTTAAGCTTATTTTCCTGATATATCTTTATATCCTCCTGCAGATATTCAAAATCTTTGTCGTTTGAAATTCTTACTTCGTGCTTTGTTTTAAGTTCAGGAATATATTTCTTTATATCTTCAAACTTGTTAAAAGATGCTGATTTAATTTCATCATAAGGAAGTGCAGTTGGCTCTGCACTTTCACCAAAATCTTTTGGATCAATCGCTGATGGGAAAGAGATATCAGGAATGACTCCAAGATTTTGCGTACTTGCACCACTTACTCTATAATATTTTGCAATAGTAACTTTTAACTGACCAAGAGTATTGCTTTTGTTAGCAGATACTCTGTTAAGATCTATAAGATTTTGAACTGTTCCTTTTCCAAATGTTTGTTCTCCGATAATAATTCCTCTTTCATAATCCTGAATTGCTCCTGCAAAGATTTCTGATGCTGAAGCACTCAACCGATTTACCAGAACTGCAAGAGGTCCATCATAAATTATTTTTGGATCAGGATCTTTTGCAATATCTATCTTTGCATCTGAATTTTTTACCTGAACAACTGGTCCGTCTTTTATAAACAAACCTGTTAATTCAATTGCTTCCTGAAGCGAACCGCCGCCATCTTCTCTAAGATCAATAATAATTCCTGAAATATTTTCCTTTGATAAAGAATCAATAAGTTTTCTTACATCCCGTGTAGTGCTTCTGAAACTTCCATCGCCGCTTCTTTGAGCTTCAAAATCACTGTAGAATTTTGGAATGTCAATAACACCTAGTCTGAATGGTTTATCATCATTAAGGATTTCTAAAACTTTACAGGTTGCAGCCTGATCTTCAAGTTTAATTTTATCTCTTACTAATGAAATCTCAATTGGTTTGGAATTTAAATCGCTACCAACTTTAATAATTTGTAATCTTACTTTAGTTCCGGCTTTACCTCTTATAAGCTTTACTGCATCAGTAATACGCCAGCCGATAATATCTTCAAACTCGCCGTCTTCACCCTGAGCAACTCCGATAATTTTATCATCTGATTTAAGTAAGCCGCTTTTATATGCAGGACCACCGGGAATAATTTCAACAATTTTTGTGTAATCATCTTCAGTTT
>JAVEUY010000249.1:0-5051 GCA_034005315.1 Ignavibacteriaceae bacterium
AGAGTATAAATTCCATATTGTTCCGGACCAATTTTGGAAATAAATTTTATTATTATAAAGCTTAGAAATAAATTAATTGTTTGTCCCAATGCTACCCATAGAATTTCAATGGCGGATTTTCGTGTGACTTTTAATAATAATAATGAAATGATTTCTCTGATTTCTTTCATTTTCTCTAAAGATGAATGTATTATGTCTTTAAATTTAGCAAAAAATCTTTGTTTATTTTTGCATAATAATAATGTAATAGTGTAATTAAAATTTTAGATGCTGCGGTTAATTTGAAGATACTGAAACTTAAATATTCCTTTTCTGATCTCTTTGATTTTAAAAATTCTTCCCGTTCTGAAAAAGCAAAAAAGAACATAATACTTCTTTTTATCTTACAGTTTTTTAATTTCTTCTCGATAATGGCATTAGTCCCGGTCTCGATAAACTATTTAGGAAATACCGGGTATGGTATCTGGCTAACATTAGCATCCATTCTTAGCTGGTTAATTAATCTTGATTTTGGAATTGGGAACGGATTAAGAAATAAACTTGCAGAATCTCTTGCATTAAATGATTTAAAATTAGCCCGGGTTTATGTCAGCACTGCTTACACAGTTTTTTCAATCGGAATTTTATTTGCTCTTTTAATTTATATTGCTGTTCATGGAATGCTGAACTGGACAGCTATTCTTAAAGCTCCTTCAGACGATTTTGATTTATTAAATACTTTAGTCCTTTGGGTTATAGTTCTGTTTCTTGTTCAGTTTTTATTAAAGCTGCTTACTTCAATTATCAATGCTGATCAGAGACCTGCATTAAACGGAGTATTAAGTCTTTCAACAAACACATTGATTTTATTAGCTGTATTTTTACTTTCACTAACAGCAGAAAAATCATTTGTTGCTTTTGCAATAGTGTCAAGCGGTGTACCTGTTTTAGTTCTCTTTGCTGCATCCATTATTTTATTTAGAGGTCATTACAAAAATATTTCCCCTTCAATCAGATTTATTGATTTTAAGTATTCATCAAATCTTGTAAAACTTGGAATGCAGTTTTTTATAATCCAGATTTCAGGCTTGATAGTTTTTACAACTGATAATATAATTATTGCACAGTTATTCGGACCCAAACAGGTTGTTATTTATAATGTTGCATATAAATACTTTTATATGATTCCGCTTGTCTTTAACGTTGTATTAGCACCTTTCTGGTCTGCATTTACTGAGGCTTATGTTAAACAGGAATATGACTGGATACGAAATGCAATAAGAAAATTATTAATAATCTGGATAATACTTTCTTTAATAGCTATACTAATGATTGTAATATCAAATATAGTTTATAATATCTGGGTAGGTTCGGAAATACAGGTACCGTTTGTTCTTTCGATTCTCACGGGAATCTTTGTAATAATTGCAAATTGGAACAATATTTTCGGTTATTTTATAAATGGTATAGGTAAAATAAGAATCGAATTATACTATTCGATATTTACAGCAATATTAAATATACCTTTATCAATTTTACTCGCTAAACAATTTGAGCTTGGAATTTCCGGAGTAATACTTGCTACAAATATCTGTTTGATTATTGCATCTGTCTGGTCACCCATTCAATACTATAAGATTATTAATAATAAGGCTTCAGGAATATGGAATAAGTAATTAAATCTGCTAAGCAGAAAATTTTACTGCTTGTTTATAAAACATCGCCTGATAATTAAATCATTATTCTGAATATTGTAAACGATTTTAGTATTAAAAAGTTGTAATTTTATTCTATAAAAATTTACTCAAGAGCAAAAAAATGCTAATCGGAATTATAGCAAATGCCACAAAAGAAAAAGTCTTTGACGTGGTTTCATCCTTTCTTACAAAGCTTAAAAAAAATAATATTAATTATCTGCTTACCAAATCACTGTTTGAAGAAAATGATAAACTTAAACATGAACTAAATGAAGATTTTATTGCTGATGATACAGAAATTTATAAGAGAAGTGATATAATTATTTCAATCGGTGGTGATGGCACTATGCTTGCCACTGCTTACAATGCTCAGTTTTATGATAAACCTGTTCTTGGAGTGAACCTTGGTAAGCTTGGCTTTCTTGCAGAAGTAAACATTGAGCAAATGGATAAAGTAATTTCTGATCTGAAGAACGGTAATTATAAAATTGAAGAAAGAATGTTAATAACCGGAACTGCAGAAGGTTACAGCTCTGAAAAATTTTTTGCGATCAATGATATAGTCATTGATAAAGGCGGCTGGGCAAAAATGATTGAACTAACTATCCGGATTGATGGTGAATTTGTTACTACACTTTCTGCTGATGGATTAATTATAGCAACACCAACCGGATCAACAGGATATTCAATTTCTGTTGGCGGACCAATCGTTTCTCCTAAAACTGATGTTATTACTATTGCTCCGATTTCTCCGCACAGTTTAACGGTACGACCGCTGGTTCTTCCCGGCAATCAGGAAATAGTAATTAAGGCTGATTCATTTCACACAGCAATTCAGGTAAATTGTGATGGGCAGCGATCATATTCCTTTCCGCCGCCAATGGAGATAAAAATTAAAAAAAGCGATAGACCCCTAAAGCTTATTCATACTTCGTTAACAACTTATTTTGAAACTTTACGCAACAAACTTATGTGGGGAATAGATTTGAGAAATAAAAGGAAATAAAAAATTTATGTTAAAATATTTTTTACCTGCCGCATTTATAATTCTGAACTTACTGGTTCACTCACAGGATTTTAAAATAACTGTTGATGATAAAAACGGCGAACCGTTAATTCTTGGTTACTGCCCTGTAAGTGAAATGAATGACTCAGTTTTTTCAAACACCTGGACTGCAGAATATGAAAATTATCAGCCGGACTTTGAGACAATTGATAAACTTGAAGGCAAACTTAATGATATTCTGATCCAAATTGTTTTCCGTTCTACCTGCAGCGACAGCAGAGAACAACTGCCAAGATTATTTAAAATTCTTAATGAACTCACTTATAATTTAAATACAATTACTTTAATAGGGGTAAACAGAGAAAAGAAAGGTTTATCAAACGAAGCTGAGGGACTTAACATCGAGTTTGTTCCAACAATTATATTTTATAAAGATGGCAGTGAAATTGGTCGAATTGTTGAAACTCCAACAGAAAGTTTGGAAAAGGATTTGTTGAGATTACTTGGATTCTAAGCATAAGCTTTTTTTCCTTCTTTGTTTGGTGATTGGCAAGCATTTAAATAAAAATTTAATTTGACTTTGTGCCTTTTTTCCTTTTCGTTTGTAGTAGTTAATTAATGAGGCATTGGTGGTTTTGTATCTGAAAACATTTTCTGTCGAAGATTTTCTGGCACGATATTTAGTTCTCTCTCTGCAATTTTTTATTGGGGTGAAGAGAATCGAACTGATAAATTCATTTATGATTTTTATCTTTTATTTTGAAATCTTATCTGAGCAGTTATTCTTACAAACAAACTTCTGCTCTTTTAACCTAGAGCATTTAATATTTATAATTTACTTTTACCCAACTGGTTTTACGTAGATTAGTAAAAATTAATGTTTATTTCTTTCCCTATTTATTTTTTTAATAAAGGTAATAAAGATGAAGTTAGTATTTGTTTGTTGTTTGTTGTTTGTTATAAATGGTTTTTCCTTTGCACAGAACAGGTATGAAACAAGAAAAGAAAAACTTGAACAGCTAAAAACCAGAACCGATATAAAAGTAACAGAAATTGAAAAGGATATTTTAAAATTAGAATATCCACACGGTAAAGTGATATATAAAAACATTGCTGATTATCAGCATCAAGAATCAAGCATCCAGCAACCATTTTACTCTCCAACTTACGACAGCACAATAATAGACCTTACCACTATTGATACAACTCTTTATTACCACAAATACAGATTTTGGCAGGAAGTACCACTTGGTAACTTTAGAACCTTACTTGTAGGAGATGTTAACAATAACGTACTACCGGAACTTTACGGACAGATGAAAGATTATACAGGGCCATACTCAGATATTGTTTGCTTTGAAATGAATCAGCAAGGAATATTCAATCATGTATTAAGCTATGACACTACTGTTATAGCCAAAACGATTTATGATATTGACAAAGATGGTAATCAAGAGCTTCACTTAATAAGAAATCTTGATAGTGTATATCCTGGAAATAGTTATAGATTCTATAAAAAAAATCACCAGAAATGTTGGCAGATAGCTTAAACTTTATATTTTATCCATTTGGGATAGTTCATCAACAAAATGATAACTACTTTGGCGATTGGGATGGAGATCAAAAAACAGATCAAATATTTATTAATTTAAGTCAACCTTCAAGTGTAAATATTTTCGAATTAAATGTTGATATACCAAACTTTGATTCTGTTTATCAGTTTAACTATGAACCACTTGATCTATACTATGGTGGTTTCTCAATCGGAGACTTTGATCAGGATGGAAAAACGGAATTCTTGGCTGGCAGTGTTCACGGTAAAGTTCTTTCAATAGAAAACTGTGGCGATAATTGTTATGCTCCAATTTGGCAGGGAATGGTTGAAACCTATAATGCATATCTCTGTGCGGAAACAAATGACATAGACGGAAACGGCAAAAATGAAATCTGGATTGGCGGTGATGCATTTTACAGCGGACAAGGTTTAACAAGAATAACCATCTTTGAAGCAAACGGAAATAACACTTACCAAGTAGTTGGTAGAATTGACCTGCTTGGAATATTTTCTTTTGATGCTGGAAATATTCAGGTAATTGATGTTGATAAAGATGGTAAGCAGGAAGTACTCTTTGGCCTTGATCAAACTGTATTAATTCTAAAGTTTAATGGTAGTCTTAATCATCAATCTTACGAAGTTTTTTTCATTAAGAAGAATGATGGAGAAAACAACAATATGGGTTACTATGGTGCTAAACTCTATAACTTAATTGATGATGAAAGAGATGAACTTTTAATTAATATGTGGGATGATCCGCCTGGGTTGGGGTCTATAAAATGGTTCAACTGGATATACAAGCCAGATTTTAGCG
>JAVEUY010000250.1:0-5046 GCA_034005315.1 Ignavibacteriaceae bacterium
AAGTTCGCCGGAGTGCAGTGAAGTCTTATTCTGTCTCTCAATATCAAACCCAAAATTATTTACCTCCGTTACAGTATTCCAGGTTAGCTTAACATCCTTGCCAATTAATAAAGCATTAAATGATTCAAGTTCAACTGGTAAAGGATTATTGGGACTTCCGATTCCAAATTCAGAAAAGCCAGACATTCCGGTTCTGTGAACTACAGGATCTGAAAGTGTACCTGTTGAAGCCACGTGAGTGCCCTGCACTATCCAAGGGCTGCTGCTATTTGCTCTTTTTAATAAATGTAAAGTTTCATAATCATTTATTCCGTTAAAACCACTTGCAGTTAAGTCTAATGAGTAAGTACTACTTGTAAATCCATCACCTATTGTTAAACGCCAATAACCATCAATTCCTACATTATTTATTGGGATAACTCCATCATAGAATGGTATTCCAGCTTTACCGGGATCTTCATCAATAAAAGAAGCTGTAATAGTTCCTGAACCAATTCTAGAAGTAAATTTTAGATTTGCCGGTCTGTAAAATTCCGCTGTTCCTACCGGGAATAATACATCCACATTAACATCTTGAACGTTAAACCATCTTTTAAAGTTGCCAATAATTGTACCTGAAGTCCAATGCAACTCACCGCGATTGGTTGGACTTGTTCCCATTGTAAGTACATTTGAACCTGTATATACGTTCCCTTGGGTTAATGTTAAGTCCCTAATATAATCAACTGAAGAATTTAATGTTAAACCTTCAGGATTATCTACGGTAAAATTAAAAATACCAGATGGTGCTGATAGATTTGCCCTATCAAAGACCTGTGGACTTGTGCCATTAAAAACTATATCACAAATAAAAGATGGAGCTTGTGCTTTTAGAGTACCACCGGTCTGTGTAAAATTTCCACCAAGATTTAATGTCCTTTCTGTTGAAAATGCAATATTAAAAGTACCTGAACTGATCAATAAATTTCCTAATACATCGATAGTACCATTATTGACAAAGGTACCTCCATTAACAATTAAATCTCCTCCGATTGTGTGAGTTATATTAGTTGCAGAAGTAAGTGTGCCTCCACTAATTGTGAGATTTCCATTGCACTTGAAATTATTTGCCAATGTTAATATACCACCATTCCAGATAACATTTCCAAAAGTTTGTCCGGTACTGGAATTATTGGCAAGGGTAGCAGTAATGTTGCAAGTTGAGTTTACAGCCCAGGTTGCTGTAGGTATATGTTGCCCTGAAACGCTGTGATTGTATATACTCAAAAAATTAAAGTTGATTGTACCACCATTGATAGAACCAGCAGTCCGATTAACTGTACCATTCACATCTATGTTCCCAGTAACATTTACGGTGCTACTGGCACCACTTATTGTAAGTACACCATCTATAATTAAATTTTGACTAACATTAAGTTGACAGGAACTTGTATTTAATGAAATTGAACCCCCTGAATAATATTTACATCGTTTGCAACATTCAAAATCCTAGAACTTCCATTAGTGTTAATTTCTCCATTAACAGTCAATGCGCCAATACTATATGCTATACTACTATTTATAGTAATTGTATGCCCGGGTTGTATTTCAACATTTCCAGCACCAGGATTTAGTCCGGGATAGTTAAGAGTAGTTCCCCAAACAGTGCCATCGAAATATTCCCAACTGCCGGCAGCATTCCAATTACCAGTAGCAGCATTACTTCTATAATCTCCTGCAGTTTGTGCAAATGATAATTGAGTGCATATAATAGCTGATAAAAACAATACAGTTATAAATTGTAAAAAGTTTTTCATTGCATCACTCCATAAAATATTTGAGATTATATAGTTATGCTACTAACATAATAATATTTCTTCTAAAATGCTTAGGATTTGATTTGCAATAAACATATTAATATTATGTTAAAAACAAAAAGGCTATAAATGTTGTTTGGTAAGTTTAAGGCATATCTTTTCAGAAGACTTTTGATATAAGAAGTGTATTTAGAAATATTTTTAATTATAAAGGGCAGGAAGAACTCCTGCCCTTAAAGAAAATTAATTATAAAAGGAGATAAATGGTACTATCTGAGCAGTACCATCTTTTTAGTTTCTGAGAAAGTTCCGGAAACTAATTTATACACATAAATACCGCTTGATAAATTGCCTGCATCAAAACCAACTTCATAATTACCAGCCGGTTTAATCTCGTTAACTAATGTTTTCACTTCCTGCCCAAGCAAGTTGAATATCGTTAAAGTAACTTTCCCTTCAGTTGGAATAGAAAACTTAATTTTTGTACTTGGGTTGAAAGGATTAGGATAGTTCTGTTCAAGTGCATATTGTAAAGGCACATCAACATCTGCATTTACTTCCTGAGAGTATTTAACTGTTCCGTCAAAATCTATCTGCTTTAATCTATATACATATTTTCCTGAGTTAAGTTTTGTATCAGTGTAAGTATATGATTTAACTTCAGTAGTAGTTCCATATCCGGGAACAAAACCAATCTTAGTCCATTCGGAATTCTGAGTTCCGTTTTCAGAATTCTTTCTTTCAATTTCAAATCCCTGGTTATTTGTTTCAGTAGCAGTAATCCATTTTAACACAACTTCATCCCCAACGCCTGCGGCAGTAAATGAAGTCAATTCAACAGGTATAATCTGAGAAAAGCACATATCATCCCAATAGATATAATCTATATTGAATGAATTTCCGTCAAACCAGATTTGAGCCTGTGCATTTTCAGCACCTGATGAAGGAGCTGTAAAACTACCAGTAATCAAAGATGGACCTATATTTCCTGTTGGATTGATTGTCTGATATAATACAGTTTCAGTTACTCCGCCATCATAAGTAATACTGACAGTTGTAGTACCACTTGGAGCAGAAAAATAATCCAGAAAAAATCTAAACTGAAAAGTTATATCTAAATTATTTACAAGCGGAATAACATTAGATCTGATCAACGACTTACCTGTAAATTGAGGTGACCAGCCCATTCTTAATTCGGGAGCAGTTCCGCCGGCATTAGCAGAATTGTTTGCTGTCCAGTTAGTCATTCCCGCAGGTCCTACAATCGTCCAGTTAGAAAGATTATTAAAAGATTCACAATACTCAACATAGTTAGGATCCTGAACTGTAGTAAAACTCCATAAAGGTCCGTTTGTATTACAGGTATCTCCTATCTCAACAACTCTCCAATAGTAAGTAGTTCCAAAAACAAATGTAACACCTGTAACAGACCAGCTATTTGCTAATGTTCCGCTTTGAACAAGCGTAAGAGCACTTGGGTTAGTTCCAAAATAAAGTTCATTTGTATTTGCGCCTGCTCCGTTTGTCCATGATAATTCGCTTAGATTAAGCGGTACATTGGTTTGATGATCTGCCGGATTAGGATTTAAAGGAACTTCAACCGGGCATCCGCCGACACCTTCATCAGCAGCAGCCCAAAATGCAGTATTAAATGTACTTGTTCCATTATTATTACCGCCCGAAGTTGTACAACCTCCATGAGTATGAATACCAACAGCAACATTATTCAAAGCATCAATTACAGGGCTTCCTGAATTTCCGCCTTCAGTATCAGTAACATATCTCATAGTTGTTGCACTTGAGCCGGCATTTGGTCCTACGTGTGTCTGCTGAACCTGGTTATAGGATGGATTATCATATTCAACACCATATCCTGTTATTCTTATTGAATCCGGACTAAGATCCTGCACCAATGGCCAAAAAGTACCCTGTGCTTGTTTAGGCATCAAACCGGTAATTGAGTTCGGATAAACTTCAAACACTCCCCAGTCATTTCCAATACCGCCATCAACATAAATTTTTGTGGATGCATTAACGGAATACTGATCTTCTGGTCCGGGATGCTGAATAGTTCCGTTTGATAATGATAAAGGAACATTAAACTCAACTACATTTGCGCCGCTTCCGCTAAGACAATGTCCTGCAGTAGCAAACTTGCCATTAGGAATAATCCAGGAAGTACATCCTACACTTAAAAGCCTTGCTGTAGCCGGCTGATATGATAACACTCTGTCATCAGTTGGACCGCATTGCGATTCAATCAAGCTTCCATTATTCCACTTACCAGCAATTACTTCATCAATACTTACAAATATTCCTTTATCAAAAGGTGCAACAAAAAGCTCAAGCTTAACAGAATTTCCGTTAAAGAAAGCGCTGTAATTATTCCATTGCTGCAGTGATGCTGCATCAAGCTTTTGCCAGTAGTGATCGAATAAAGAAGTAATAATTATATAGCTTTCCTTTCCAAGATTGACTTTGTCAAAATGTAATTGTATCCAGGGAATGTCTTGCACTTCAACTACTGCTGAATATACAAGTTCAGGATTAGAACCTAAATTTTCGTTACCATTCAGACTACCTGAATCAAGCTTATACCCGTGGATTTCATATTCAAGCGGTGCAGTCTGTCCAAAAATATTTATTGGCAGAAAAAGAAAGACGGCAGTAAACAATATGAAGAAAGACAGTAAAGATGTTTTCATGAAATTTAATCCTTTTATTTATGAAGAAATGAAGTATTACTTGTAATTAACTGTTAATTATTACTTTAAATTAAAAAAAGTTTATACTCAACCAAAAAGTTTTTTAATTAAATACAAAAAAATAATTTATACGACTTCAGCATAAATCCCTTTTGTAATAATTAAAAGATCATCAGGTGCAATCAGAAGCTGCTTACCTCTTGCACCGGCACTTACATAAATCTGTTCAAACAACTGTGCAGTTTCATCAACAAAAACCGGATAATGCTTTTTCATTCCTATTGGTGAACAGCCTCCTCTCAGATAACCTGTCAGAGGAAAAAGATCTTTCAGCTTAATAGTCTCTACTTTTTTATTTCCGCTTATATGAGCAGCTTTTTTTAAATCGAGTTCTAAAGTAACAGGTATGCAAAAAACCAAATAACCAGTTTTATCACCTTCACAAACAAGAGTTTTAAAAACACTTTCGGGATCGGCTCCGGTTTTTAATGCAGCAGTTTCACCGGTTAAATCATTTTCATCAAATTCATAAGAAACAACTTTGT
>JAVEUY010000004.1:0-24495 GCA_034005315.1 Ignavibacteriaceae bacterium
TCCCAAAAGATATTAAAACTAAATTATCAGTTGATATGGGTGTTTCGCAAGGATGGAAAAAATATGTTGGAGATAATGGAGACAGCTTAAGCATAGAAAAATTTGGTGCATCTGCACCAGACAGTGTTCTATTTAAGCAATATGGATTTACAAAAGAAAATATTATTTTTTTAGCAAAGAAGATTCTGAATACTTAAAATTAAATTAATGTCCGGGCTAAGGAAAGATTTTTCTAAAAAAGAATGGAAAAAATGCTGTGGAAGTTTTTGTAAGGATTGTAATATTGCAAATGCTTATAGAAAAAAACTTGGTAAGAAAAAGGGGGAGAAGAAGTTTCTTAAGGATAAAGAAAAATATTAATATCAAAAAAATGGAAGAACAAACATGAAAAAATTCATAGCATTTCTGGTTGTAGTATTAATCGGCATTCAGTTTATTTCTGTTGATCAGACAAATCCTCCTGTTCAGTCTGAGATTTATGCTCCTGCAGAAGTTAAAACAATACTAAAAAAAGCTTGTTATGATTGTCATTCAAATGAAACAAATTGGGTCTGGTACACTAAAGTAGCACCGATATCTTTTCTTCTGACAAATAATGTAAAAGATGGAAGAAAGCATCTCAATTTTTCTGAATGGGGTTTATATGATGCTAAAAAAGTTCAGAAAAAAATGGAAGAGATCTGGGAAGAAATTAAAGAAGAAGAAATGCCGCCATGGCTTTACCGTGTTGGTCATAGCGAAGCAAAGCTAACTCCCGAAGAAAAAAATATTATTCGTAATTGGGCAACAAGTAAATAAATCCGATGAGCAGAAAAAAATCTGGTTTAAGATTTTCTCAGCTTTGGTCGTACGTTGATTTTAAAAAGACATCCACTATAACATTAATTTTTTCTAATGTTCTTGTAATATTTTTTACGATTATTGGTGAAATAACCGCAATGGAAGTATTATGGATTTACTGGTTCCAAAGCGTTATTATCGGCATGTTTACTTTTGGTAAAATAATTACGCTTAAAGATTTTTCTACTGCAAAATTTAAAGTGGGAAATAAACAACCAAAGCCCACAAGAGCAGCAGCGATTTTTATTGGATTATTTTTCTTTTTTCATTATGGACTCTTTCATCTTGTATATGCAGTTTTTCTTGGTTTATTTACTGCAAATAGTAATTTACCTATAAACAGTAACAGCTACATTTTTATATTGATATCTGCGGGAATCTTTTTTATAAACTATTTAGTTGATTATATTAAATCGAAAAAAAATGAATCGGCAGAGATACCGAACATTGGAAAAATTATGTCTGCGCCTTACGCAAGAATTATTCCGATGCATCTTACAATTATATTCGGGGGTTTTATTGGAGCTGTTGGTCAGACTTTTTCTGCCGACACAAATATTGCTATCGTAGTTTTATTTACAACAATTAAAACAATTGTGGATTTAATTACTCACTCTGTTGATTTTTCTATGAGTACACCAGCTAAAGCAGTTGCAGAATAATGGTTTGATAATGTTTATTCCGTTTAATATTTTTATTTCGTGAAAACGATATTTCAAATATTAATTTATATATTCTTTTTCAGCTCTCTTTTATTACCTCAGACGGATGACAAATATCTTAACTACTCAGAAACTGACACTTCAAAAATTAAATTTGGTTTTGATAAGATAGAGCAGTTGCTTATCAGGTTTGATGAGTTTGAACTTTACCGGAAGTTTAACAGTTATAAAAATCAGATTTCATTAGATGACGATCCAAATACTGTCTGGCTGAAAACTTCTTTACTTATTTCAAAAGAAGAAAATTCTAATCAGGAATTCTCCCCATATTTTTTAGGACCTTTAGAACAAGCATATCAAAGAGATTCAAAGTTTAATTTGTTCAGATATGCTTTAGGAATGATTCAAACCGGTGCCGCCGGTTACCTTGCATATAAGCATATTAAGAAATATGGACTTCGGAAGTAATTCGCTTAAATCAGTCATAACCCGTTAATCTGTTCTTTTCTCCACTCCTTAATTATTCTGATTTTAAGGAAACTTTTAATTGCCTGCGCCTGTCTTAATCATTAGTTAGAATTAAAAGCGAGGTTAATATGAAAAGATTTGTTACAATATCTTTTTCAGATAAAAGGATTGCAAGACAAATTGTTGCCATTGTTTTCCTGATAATCACAGCAGCACTATTTGCCTGCAGTTCGGTATATCCGCAGGATGAACAGATCAATTCAGATACTTTAATACCGGATAAATCTTTTTCCTTTAAGGAAGATGGATCACTTTGGAAAGTTGATTTTAATAATGATGAGATATCAGCTTTATATAAGGATGGGGTTAGAATTCCGGATAAAGAAATTGATGATCACAAAGAGATGATATATAGAAACCTTAATGAATTAGCAGATAAAAATGATTATCTGGCTGGTAATATTCCAAAGCTTTTTTTTGATTCTGATAAGCTCAAAAAAAATATTGAAAAGTTTAAAAAAGATATTGAGGAGAATAAGCTCTTTCACTTCAATCCTGATTTTGACAGAAAAAAATTTAAAGAGGATATGAAAAAGTTTAAAGAACAAATGAAAAAATTTAATGATAAGAAACTGAATCCGGATCTTGATTTAAAAGAGTTTAAGGGAAAGATGAAAGAACTTGAAAAGTATTTTAAAAATAAACCGTTTTTTCAATTTCCTCCCGAACCTGATAAAGAAGTTTATCTGGAAATAAAAAATTTTCCGGACAATAAGAAAAATATTAACAAAGAGTTTAATGATTTATAAATCATACGGGACTGATAAGAGAATAAGTCTCATTTTCCTTCTGAAGCCTGCAGTAAAATGCGGGCTTTTTTATTTGATGTTTGAGTATTTATCTTGAAAATGATTGGAGAAATTCTATATTACTGCTGCACTTATTAAAGGGTTTTACAATGAAAAAGGCTGCTTTATCTGTAATCGTTTTAATGATATCATTTGCACTGTTTAACAGTTGTTCTGATTCCACATCACCAAAGGATGATGTTGAACAAATTGATTCCCAAATTATAATTGATTTGCGTGAAGAACTCTCGCCTCAAGGACGCAATCTTGTACTGTATTGTAAAACAGAAAAAATTTATCCTTGTTGTAATTATACTATACAGAATAGCGTTGTAAAAGGACAGAATTTTATCAAGATAGAATTTACCGGAATTTCAATTCCTGAAATTTGTGCAACTGCTTTAGGACCAGCATATTGTCCGGTATATCTTGGTCAGTTGGCGGATGGTAATTATTCATTAAGTCTTGAAGTAAACGGACGCTTAATACCTGCACAGCTAACTGTAAGTAACAAAGCTTATGAAATTTACTGTCAGCAAAACTCTCGTTTTAAATTTAATAAGTCCGATTTATTCCGTGTACCTGATTCATTAATTTGGGGTTCAATTGAATATACACATGATTCTCTTTCAACTGCTGCAGATTCATTCTTAGATTCACTCCGGATTTACGGTGCACAAACTGTTCAACTTGAGCCTGGCGATTATGGTTATTTTAATGTTGATGCACAGGGAAGTTTAACTTTACCCGGGTCTTTCGGACGTCCGTTTACAAAAGTATTTGCTTATAAATTTGATAACACTTTAGGAGAAATTCAAAGTCTCTTGTTCAGATACTATGAACTGTATCAGAATAATTTACTTATAATGGTATTTGATTGGAGAGGCGCAGTTATTTTTAACTGGGAAATTATTATAGATGATAAATAGGGATAAATTCAATTTGGTTTAAAAAAAAGGTCCCCGATGCTGGGGTAACACATCGGGGAAGTACTGATAATAAGTTTGGGGGAGAACTTACTACCAAGTACAATTTCAAATCTATTGCAAAGATAATACGATGTTGATAAAATACAAATGGATTATCTTTATATTTTAGAAAATTTGATGATTAAATTTTTTTAATAATAGCATTTTTTACAAAACATTGTTAAGTATGAATTATTAAGCCTAAAAAGCTATTGAAAATAAGTTTGATTTATTTTCAATTATTAACTCAATTCTTTACATTCACAAACCAAAATTCAATTTATTAGGAGAACAAATGAGCCGGGAAATCCACCGTTGGTACAGCCCAAATTTAAATAAAGAAATGGAGATCGTTGTTTACGGTCACTATGGTTATGCATTATTGATGTTTCCAACTGCCGCAGCAGATTACCTTGAGTATGAAAGATTTAAACTAATTGATACAATTGGCGGTTATCTTCACGATGGAAAAGTAAAAGCCTTTTCAATCAATAGTATTAATAATGAAAGCTGGCTTAATAATAGTATGCATCCTGCTCATAAAGCTATCAGACATCAGCAGTACAACCGGTACGTTGTAGAAGAAGTTGTTCCGTTTATACATAATCATTGTAAAGGGCTGGTTCCGATTGTAACAACCGGTGCATCACTTGGAGCATTACACGCAGCAAATAATTTTTTCAGACGACCGGATATTTTTTCAGGAACTATTGCAATGAGCGGCAGCTATGATCTGAAAAGTTATTCAAAGGGATATTATGACGAGAACGTATATTTTAATTCACCAGTAGATTATTTGCCAAAATGGAATGATGAAAATATGTTTAATAATATGAGAAGAGGCAGAATTGTTATTGCTTCTGGTCAGGGAAACTATGAAGACCCGGAAGCATCAACGCAGCTCTCCAATATTTTAAATTCGCGTGGAGTAAAACACTGGTTGGACCTTTGGGGTTTTGATCAGCCGCACGATTGGCCAACATGGAGAAGTATGCTTCCTTATTTTTTAGGTCATATTAAATTTTAATTAATTGTTTTTACGGGGCGTATGAACTGGAAGGTTTTTTTATCTGATAAAAAAAATAAAATTGAATTTATTATAAGTTTAATTTTATTGACGGGTGTTTTAGCGGTTCTTGCCTGGTTTATTAATTATGTAGAATACAGACCCGGCGTTGTTTTTACTGATCCCGTTCTTGAGCTTTTTAATCCGATAGATTTAACCTGGTTTACTTTTATTCTGATTTATTTTGCACTGATAATTGCAATAGCTTCGTTAGCAGGCAGTCCTGTCAAATTGTTGTGTGCACTTAAGCTTTATTCATTAATGGCTTTTGTAAGAATAATTACAATGTTTCTGCTTCCTTTAGATCCGCCTGAAAAAATGATATTACTGAAAGATCCCTTTGTAGAATTTTTTGGTTCAGGTCAAACATTAACAAAAGATTTATTCTTCTCCGGTCACACTGCAACATTATTCATTTTGTATCTTGTTTCTGAAAATAAATTAATTAAACTGGTATTTTTAATAAGCACGGTATTAGTGGCAGTGTTTGTTTTGCTGCAGTATGTCCATTACACAATAGATGTTTTTGCTGCAGTCTTTTTCACTTATGCCTGTTATAATATATTAATTAAAATAAAACGCAAAAGAGTTAATGGATAGCGAACTGAGAAACGAAGATATCACCTCAATACAAAAATTTGTATCTAAAGATTTTGTAATGAATGATTACACATCGCTTATCCCTGATAACGATTTTAAAAGACTTGAAGAATTCAGGGAATATCTGTCCATAAAGATGAAAGATCTTTTAGAGAATAATTATAATCTTCTTATTAACACTCTTTACAGGATTGATATCAGCGAGAAGAAATTGTCAGAATTATTTTCATCTGCAAACAAAGAATTAATTCCGGGAAAATTAGCAGATTTGATTATTGAAAGACAGATACAGAAAATAAATTTTCGAAAACTATATCGCAGCGGCGATTTGTAGTTTTTGCGGGTTATAAAACGGCAGTAATATTTACTGAGTGTAAAATTTTGTTAAATTGAAATTTATCTGCACAATAAGTAATTTCATTTTCAAACAATATATATTTATTTAGATTTGCGATTATATAGGCATACTTAATAGGAGCCATTATGGGTTTATTTGAAAATAAACGACGTAGAGAATTAGAAAAAGAAAAAGAAGAACTTCTTATCAGATTGAATAACATTTCTGAGAGAGAAGATAATGTAAGACAGCTTAACGATATTTTGAAAAAAATGCGTGTTGAAGTTGCTGATCTGAATGAGAGGAAACTTAATATTGCCGGGGAAATAGAATCTTTACGTGAACAGAAAAAACAAATCAAGGTTGATATTGAATCACTGAACAAGGAAATACTGAACTTAAAAAACCTTAAGCTCGAAGAACAAAATACCCTGCTTGAATATTCATCCCGGATAGATAAAATTAAAAATCAAATCAACAATGACGATGTACTGAAAAATCTTGATATAGAATTAGAACCGGAATTACTGGACAATAGAAACAAGCAGTTAGAAAATTTAAGTTTTGAGTATGAGGAGTTACGTGATAAAATCTTTGTAGCTGAAGAGAGAGTTGATGAGTTAAACGCATTGGAAGATGAATTAAGCTGGAAGATTAAGGAGAAAAAGAAAGAACTTGAATCTCTGAACAACGATGCGCTAAGACAATCTTACAGAGAAGCAAACGAAGTTGAAGATAAGATTAATGATCTGGCACTTGAGCAGCAAAAGTTAATTGATGATATACAGAACAAACAAACCGAAATAACTGAAATTAATAAAAGTTTATTCGAGCTTAAAGAAAAAGAAAAATCCTCCAACGAAATCATTAAAGAACTAACCGAAGAGCTTAAAGAAAAACAAAAGCAATCCGATTTCCTTGGCGAAAAAATAAACGACTTGTATGAAGAAGAAGATTCCAAAAGAAAACAATTAAGAGAATTAGTAAGACAAGCTGATGAGCAGAAACAAAAAGTTGATGTCCTGCAGTCGAGGATTGAGACTTTAGAAGAAGAGGAGAGAAAGAAAAATTCGTTACTAGGAAAAGTATTCGGGCATATAAAATCCAAAGAAGATGTTGCCGAAGATAAAAAGCAAAATCTGGATGAGCTTGACAGAATAGGGAAAGAAAGACTTCACTGGGTGGAAGAAATTTCCCGGGAAGCAAAAGAACAGGAACTTCGTTTGGGAGTGATTAAAGAAGAGATAGAAAGATTAACTTCTGAAGAAGAAGAGAAGTCTGTCAGAGTAGCCGGTCTTAGTGAACAAATTCAAACTAATGAGATGCAGCTTGATCAGAAGAGAATCAGGTTCAGAGAAATTGAACTGATGGAACAGGAAAAAATCGAAAAGATTTCTGAACTTGTCAGCGAGTTAAGCGCACAGGAGACTAAGTCAGATAATATGAGAAAAGAGCTTTCGTTTTTGAATAGCCAGATTGAAGAGAAAAATTCACTGCTTGCTGAACTTACCGGTCAGATTACAAATAATGAAGAAGTAATAAAACTTAAATCGGATGAAGCTGCTCAACTGTTATCAGATGAACAAGAGAAAAAGAACAGAATAGAGGAACTGAATATTGATATTCTTGAAAAGGAAAATCAGGCTGATAAATTAAAAGATAATCTCGCAATTCTGTCGGAAGAAGTTGATGATAAGAGAGATGAATTAGATAATTTGTTAAATCAGCTTAAAGAAACTCAGGAATCGTTAGCAGAAAAAATACTGCCGGCGCAATCAGAATTAAACAGAATAACAAGTGAAATTGATCATAAAAAATCAGGACTGGTTGAAGTAATAGACAAACTTCAAAATGAAGAGAAGCAGTTAGAAGACAAACGGCAAAAATTAGCAGAACTCGATTTGCGTGAACATGAATCATCTGAAAAATTAGATAAGCTTATTCGTGAAATTAATATTCACGAACAAAAATATAATGCTTTAAAAGAAGAAGTTGATATACTAACACAACAGGAAAGCAGCAAGAGAGCTGTAGTTGAAAATATTTCAAATAAACTTGAGCAAAGCAAAAAAGAAATCGAAGAAAAAGAAATAAGACTTTTAGAACTTGAGAAACAGGAATTTGAGTATTCAAACAAACTCAGGAGTTTTGCAGAGACTTTAAAGACTGAGGAGGAAAAATCAAACCTGCTGCGTGAAGAAGTATTAAAACTGACCGAAGAAAATATTCAGAAAAAAATAAAACTTGAAGAACTTATTGCCGAGATTGATGAAAGAACTGCGGGTGTTTCAGAAAAAATAATAGAACTTGAAAATACTGAGTCGTTAAAAAGAGCAACTGTTGAACAGTTGGAAAAGCAAATCGAGAAACAATCTTATGATGCTGAAAAGTTAAGAAATACAATTGATGAATTAAATCAGGCTGAAATATCTGTTCGGCAGAAGGTTGATGAACTTGCTGAACAAATTAAAGAGAAAGTGGACAGGCTGAATCAAATTGAAAATAATTTTTCTGCAAAAGAGAACGAAGCACAGAGTTTTGAATTGCAGTTAGCTGAGAAACTTAAAGAGATTAATGAAACAACAGCACGGCAGCAGAAAATATTTGAGACTATTGAACTTAAGCAGAAAGAACTTTATGCTGTTGAAGAATCTCTGAACATTAAGGCTAAAAGACTTGAGAAGCTTAATCTGGAAGTTGCTGAAAATGAAAAACGGCATTCCGAATTGATGAATGAAAACAAACGGCTTGAAGAGATGAAGAATGATCTTCACAGAAGAACAATGCTTGAGCAGGAATCTTATGACAAACTGAATAAGGAAAAAGAAAAGATAAAAGAAATACTTCCTTTACTTGAGCAAAGACGTGAGGAAATTGAAAAGGGCAACATTGATCTTGAAAACCGGTTCACTAAAATGTTTCAGAAGTTTAATGCTGAAATGAATGAAGTCTCTAAGAAGAGAACGGTTATTGATCAGATTGTTTTGAAGAAAGAAAGAGATATTGAAGAGAAAGATCAGATACTTTTTGAAAAGATGAATGCAATTGAAGAAAGCGACAGACTTTTAAATATGAGACAAGCTGAGATCGATGCCTTTGAACAGATTCTGAAATCTTTTAATGAAAAGAAAGAAGAACTGCGGAATGAACTTCTGAAACTTGATGAACAAATAGTTGAAAAGAAAAACTCTAACGATGATATGAAACTTGAAGCAGAACTTGTGCTGAAGAAGAGAACTTCAGTTGAGCAGAATCTGCAGGAATTAATTAATAATATGAATCAGAAATTTGTTGAAGCAAAAGACAAGCGAAGTAAAATTGAAAAAGAAGTAAGAGTATATGAAGAAAAAGTTGATGAGCTGAATCATAAAATATCTGAATCAATGGATGAGTTAGTTGAGCTGCAGTCAGCAATCAGTATGATTAAAGTTGAGCACGAAGAACATCGCGGAAGTATTGTTAAACTTGTAAATATGAAAAAGAAACTGCAGGAAGAAATAGCTAAAAGCCAGAGAGTTCTTCAAAGATATCAGAAAATCAGGGAAAAGCTTAAGATTGAACAGACAATACTTAAAAACAGACAGGATTCAATTGCTAAAAGAATTAATGTTGATGAAGATGTAAGTGCTTCAGATAATATAGATGATACCGAATCACCAAAAGTATTTAAAATTTAATTCGGATTGATTTAAGAGAAAGGATATTAATATTTCCTTTCTCTTTTCTGCTATAATAAAGGCATATTAAGTCCCACTCGGAAATTATTTCCATCACGATAGTTCAGTTTCCACATAAATTCAATTTTGAATGGAATTATACCCTGACCGATTCCAAAACCTAATTCATAAAACGGATGTTTAAATGTTTTAACAAAATGAGGTGAAATCTGTTTTGTGCTTTCGTTTAAATCAGAAAGTGCCATATTAAAAATCAGTGAAAACATAATTTCATAGTTTTTAATTAAGGGAACATTTAATAATCTGAAAAGTTCATCTCTGAAATTATGAGTGAGGTTTAAAGTAAAGATTTTATCACCAGCAGCTTCGTTTAAATTAAGAGTCCTGAAAGTCTCTGAATTAAAAACAACATCAATATTTCCCGGCAGTGAATAAAGATCCTGATAAGCAGTTGTTCCGTCTGTATATCGTGTGTAAAGACTTATATTCAAAGATGCTGATTTAAGTGTTCTGATAAACACCCGCGATTTAAATTCATAAATTTTAAAATTCAGATCGCTGGCAAGAAAATTTTTATCAGAATAATATATATCTCCCGAAAACAATACAAATGATCTTCCTAAAGATGTTCTTCTCCTGAAGTATCCATCTTCAATGTAATCCCTGAAATCAATATCAAAACCGATATTTATCGTATTAATTTTAGAGGGGAAGACAGACGGATTATTTTTATATTCTTTATCTCTGTTGAAGAAGGAAAAATTTGTATTTACAAAAGCAGAGTTATCCGTTTTATTGCTGAATCCGGTTCGTACTTTTAAAACAGGAAATAATTCTCCTTCAACCTCAAATGCAAAACCTTTTGAATAATAATAATCCCTGAATTCATCTTTTGAAATTAACGTAACAAGGGTTGAGAGGAGTTCTCCGTAATTATCCGAATCTTCAAACAGAACTTTCAGCTTATTAAAAATATTTAGTTTTATTTCCCAGGTTCGATAATCACCTAATAAATAACCTGCGGTAAAATCCTGCTTGAACTTTTTATCTGAGAAACCATAAGAGAGCTTCAAGGCAGAATTGAATCTTTTTTTAAGCAGGTCATTTGCAAAAATTCCAAAATCAAGCGAGTGTCCCTCAACTCTTGAAAAATGATAGAGTGAAAGAGGCGAACTTACTGATATATTTTTATTTAAATTTATTCCTGTACTTAAGAGTAAAAAGTTATCCCAGAAATTCCAGGGAACTCTTTCAAGGCTATCAATACGGGTGTAAGCAGCTTGTTCTTCGGATGTGTTTGGTATAGTTGGTGTAGCTATCCAATAAGAAGAATCTTTATCGTCAGCATCTGGAAGAACAGTTAATATAGCTTTGTTAAAAATATCATCAGATAATTCCTGATTAATTTTATAATTAAATAAAATCGTATTTAACTCAAACCCGATTCTAACAAGACCAAACAGATTTGCTTTAACAAATAATCTGTAATCAATCGGCAGTTGAATCCCTGAAAATTCATCAAACTGCTGAAACACATTAACTGTATCAAACACTCCGCCTGTATTTGCTGCGCGATTTAAAATCAAATCGACTTTTATAAGTTCAAAAGTACTGTCAGCAATAAAAATACTTCCGGTAAAACCCGGGTCGGAGGAAAGATTTGGCTCTATATAAATATTATAAATCTTCTGTGAGTTTTTATAAGCAGTTGATTCAATCCGATAGTAATAATAATCCAATGCATTATCAGAAACAGGGCTTGGTAAATCTTTTCCTAAGAAATTAAGATCGTTTTCATAGAAGTTTTGTAATAATCTTCCGCCTGTTAAAATATTTATATCGGGAGGAATATTTGCACTTTGCTTTCTTGCAATTATAATTGATTTGTACTTATCCGGTTCTTTAAAATAATTTTTACTATGGTTTTCTAATATTCCGGAAATGATTAATTCGGTTGTATCACTTCCACCAACTCCAACACCAATACTGTTATCATTTGAAGTTATATCTTCGGTAGTTCTGATTATACCTTTTGTGTAAGCTTGAACTTCAGAGCTTTTTAATAAAGATTTTCCAGAGTTTTTTTTCTCAATTGCCTTGCGGATAATTTCCAGCGCAGGGTTAACGCCAGGATTTACTACAATTTCCGGGAGAACAACTTCTGTTTGTCGTAATTCAAAATTCAGATTATTTATTTGTGAGTTTGTATTAATTGTCAGTGTATCTGAATAATAACCGATATAAGAAGCTATAATTTTATACGATCCCTTTAGAACCTTTAGTTCAAACCCGCCATCAATATTTGCAGCAGTGCCGGTAAGTGTTTCGCTTATTCTGATATTGGCAAAGCTGAGCGGCTGACCTGTTGCACCATCGGTTACTTTTCCCCTGATTAAAACCTGCTGCGGAAAAATCAGGACAGTGAAAAGTATTGAAATAAACTGAGCTAAAAAAAATGATTTAATCATAAAGAAAAATGTAAAATACGGATGAAAAATATTCTAAAGATTTATAATATAAATGTGTGTTAAATATATGGTTTAAATAGCTGATTAACGGTGATAAATCAGATAGCAAATTAATATCTTATTGTTATTTTTAACTGGTAAATTTCTCAATAAATTTTTAAAGGCAATACAATGAATAGAATAAAAACATCTTTAACGATAATAGTTAGTATAGTTATTCTCAGTCAGTCTTTTAATTATGCACAGGATTCTTTAGAAGTATCAAGACAAAAAGCAAAAGATGTAATTGAAAATTATCTTACTGCTATTGGCGGAAGAGAAGCGCTATCTAATGTTGAAGACAGAACCACGATTATGCGCGGTACTACAATGGGGCAATCGTTAACAATGATTGTGAAACAAAAAGCTCCCAATAAAATGAGACAGGAAGTTAAAGCCGGCGGAATGGAACAACTGGTTATATTTGATGGCGAGAAAGGCATTATGAAAGCCGGAGATCAGAAGATTGATGTAACCGCAAAAGAATTAGAGCAGCTAAAAGTAGAAGCGTCATTGAATTTATTGCTTGATCCTGAAAATTTTGGAGTTAAAATATTTTACGAGGGAGAAGAAAAAGTTAACGATGCAAATGTATATAAAATAAAATTTACACTTCCCTCAGGAATCAGATGGTTTGAATACTTCGATGAATCTACCGGACTTAAAGTAAAAGAAGAGAAAGAAATGCAGACTAAGATGGGTTTAATTCAGCAAACGGTTAATTATGATAATTATACTGATGTTGACGGTATAAAATATCCGTTTAAAATTACACAGTCAGTCGCAGGACAGATAATTGATGTAACTGTAAGCAGCATTAAAATAAATAAAGGTTTAAGCGACGATCTTTTTGTGATAGCTGAATGATAAATAAAAAGTATTCGGCTGTAGTATTTGATTTGGGACAGGTGATTCTCCGGTTTGATTATAAATACTTTGTTGAGAAAGTAAATAATCATAAACAAGGGATCGGAGAAAAGTTCTTAGAGCTTTATAAAAAGAATTATCATATTCACAGAGATTTTGAAAGAGGGAAAATTCCTGAAGAGATATTTATATCTCAGATGCTGAATTACCTTGATAGCATTATTGATGCTGAAACTTTCTGTAAATACTGGTCTGATATATTTTCCTTAAATGAAGATGTTGCTGCTCTGCTGCCATTGCTAAAACAGAAATACAAATTGTATCTTCTTTCAAATACCAATTCGATTAATAAAAAGTATGGTTTTCAGCATTATGAATTTTTAAAATGGTTTGATAAACTTTTTCTTTCTCACGAGGTTGGTTTTATTAAACCGGAAAAAGAAATTTATCTGGCTGTTGAAAAGGAATCCGGATTTCCATCAGATGAACATATTTTTATAGATGATATTTTAGATTATGTTGATGCAGCAAAGCAATTGGGTTGGGATGGAATTCAATTTAAAGGATATGATGATCTTGTTCAAAGTTTTAAGATTCGGAAAATTCTTTGAATGAAAACAAAAAATTTATGTTGTATAAGAAAAAATATAGAGTTGAATCAGCGAGAATAAAGGGTTTTGATTATTCTTCTAATTATTGGTACTTCGTAACGATAAACACAAAAAACTTTGTAAGTTATTTTGGGCAAGTTGCAGGCAACAGAGTTATTTTAAATGAAACAGGAATTATTGTTAAAGAACAATGGTTAAAAATATCTCAAATTAGAAAAGGTGTGGAACTTGATTCTTATATTATAATGCCGAATCATTTGCATGGAATTGTAATAATAAATGAATCAACAGAATTAAAGTCAGTAGAGACGCATCGCGATGCGTCTCTACAAAATCCGATATGTGTAAATAATCTATCTAATATAATTCGCGGATTCAAAGGCTCTGTAACAAAAGTTGTTCATTTGAATGGTTTGAAAAGATTTCGTTGGCAGGAACGGTTTTATGATCATATAATTAGAAATGAAATTGACTTAGAAAGAATCAGAAAATATATAAGTTTGAATCCGTTCAAATGGGAAATTGAGAAAAACAATCCGGAAAATTTTTATAATAATTAAAAGTAAAATTCTATGAACGAAATAATAAACGACAAACAAGGCAGCCGCTTTGTTATTACTGTTGACGGGCTTGAAGTTTACGAACTTTACGCAGAGGATAAAGAAACTATCGATCTCTATTCAACTTATACTCCGCCAAAATTACGCGGAAAAGGCTTGGCTGCCGATGTTGTAAAAGCAGCTCTTGAATATGCTGAAGAGAAAAATTTAAAAGTTATTCCAACTTGCTGGTATGTAAGAAAATATATAGACGAGCATCCGGAATATAAAAAACTGATCTTGGATAAATTTTAAATCAGTTGAGTGAATGAGAAAAAAAGTAGCTGATGAATATTTATTAAAAAATTCCTTTTCGTAATAAGTTAATACAAAAAATTGTGGAATTGTATAATAGACTCTGAAACGATCCTTCTGATGCGGACGAAATAACACATTAAACATTTTAATCACTGTGCTTAACTTTATAAATAAACAATCTTTTATTATATGAAAAAAAATATTACTGATTACTGGCTGACACATTTTGAAAAATCAAATCAACTGGAATCTCCTGATTATGAGCATACATTAAATTATTTTCAAAAGTTTGTTGATAAAACTCCGTATATAAAAATTAAAACAATTGGTATTACACCGCAGGGCAGGGAGTTAGCGGTTATAATTGTATCTAAAGACAAAGCATTTATACCTGAACAAGCAAAGAAAACCGGAAAAGCAATTGTGCTTATTCAAAATGGAATTCATCCCGGCGAAATCGAAGGTAAGGATGCCTGTATGCTTTTACTTAGAGAAATTCTTATCACAAAAGAAAAAGAATATTTACTTGATAATACAATATTATTAATTATTCCTGTTTTAAATGTTGATGGACATGAAAGATTAAGTTCGTTTAACAGACCGAATCAAAACGGACCAAAGAAAATGGGATGGCGGACAAATGCGTTAAACCTGAATTTAAACCGCGATTATTTAAAAGCAGATACACCTGAAATAAAATCATTCTTAAGACTCTTTAACGAATGGCTTCCTGATTTTATGATTGATAATCACACAACAAACGGAGCTGATTATCAGTATCATGTAACTTATGGAATTGAAAAGCATCAGAATATAGATAAGGGCTTGGTTCATTGGATTGAAAAAGATTATTTACCGCATTTAGTTCAAAAAGTTGAACAGGATGGATTTATCATTGGTCCTTATATGGAATTTAAAGCCGGCACAATTGAAAGTGGAATTTTAGATTTACCCGCACCTCCAAGATTATCTCACGGATATTGTGCAAGACAAAACCGTGTATGTTTACTTGTAGAAACACATAGCCTTAAACCCTTTGCAAATCGTGTTTACTCCACAAAATCAATGATGGAACATACAATTAGTTTTGTAAATCAAAACCACGAAAGAATTATTTATCTGAATCATCATGCTGATGAACACACAATTAAATATTATTTAACAGATAAAAAGAAATTTCCGCTTGTTCTTGCAGGCAACGGAAAGTTTGTGTAGTTTTTGTTCAAAGGATTTGAATGGTATGATGAGCATAGCGAAATCTCTGGTTACACAGTTCGTAAATACACAAACAAACCTATTGAGATAGAAATACCGATCTTCAACAAAGCTAATTCATTAAAAAAAATCTTTGTTCCAGCAGCATACATTATTCCCGCACAGTTTACTGATGTAATTGAAGTAATTAAATCTCACCGGATAAAATATGATGTTTTATCAGCAGTAAAAAAAATAAAAGCTGAAAAGTATAGATTTACAAATATTAAGTTTTCATCTTATCCTTATGAAGGAAGACAGTTACCGTCGTTTAATGTTGAATCTTATACTGAATTGTGTGATATGCCGGCAGGATCAATTGTTGTTAAAACAGATCAGAGACAATTACGGGTAATTGTAAATCTGCTTGAACCTGATGCTCCTGACTCATTTGTAAATTGGGGATTCTTTAATGCATTCTTTGAGAGAAAAGAATATGCCGAAGCTTATGTAATGGAGCCTTATGCAAAGAAAATGATAAAGGAAAATCCTGAGTTGAAATCTGAATTTTATAAAAAGCTTAATGACAATGAAAATTTCAGAAACAATGCCGGTGAAAGATTGGATTTCTTTTATAAGCGCTCTCCGTTTTATGATAAAGAAGAAAATAGTTATCCTGTTCTCAGATCACTTTCTGCTTTATAATTAAGAGACCTCAGTAAAATAAATTATACAATAATAGTCATTTCTATAAAAGCGGGAAGCTTACTAATAATCAAATGCTTCTTATTTATTTCAGATGCATTCAGGTTTCCGGATATGACAAACAGAATTTGAAACTGTTTTTTGCGTACTTCTTAATGTTTTACTTTTAAACCAAAATCATTCAAAATTTTTATTGACCTTTAAAGTTTTATTCAGTAGGTTTAGAACGGCTTAACCAACAAAACTAATAAAATTATGTTTTATCATTTAGAAGGCTGAAATGAAATCAATAATTAAACTGTTATTTTTTGTTGTTCTGATAGCTGCTGTCTTGCCGATTTACTCACAAGAGTATTCTTTTGAAGGATTAATAATTCAGAAAGAATTAAATCCGATTTTTTACATCGAAGCAAAAAGAGAAGCAATAAAACAAGCATTACCAATCAGTATAAAACTTAAAGAAGGAACATTGATTGATGTGCTTAAGACAGAGGATGGTAAGTTGCTCTACAGTGTCATTAAAAATGTTCTGAATCCTTCTGACGGTGCTGAAGTTTTAACATACGATCAGATATTGAATAAATATAGTTTATCTGATGCGCAAATTAATTGGGGCAATGCTTCATCAGAAAATCAGCAAACTGATGCTTCTGATACTAAGCTGATATTAATTCCCGACTGGACAAACGATAATGTTATATCTTTTGATCCTGTTACTGGTAATCTGATTAATGTAAACTTTATTCCTCCAAATCCCGGAAATCTTGCGTCGCCAAAGCATGCACTTTTAAATCCTGCAGGATTTATCAGTGTGTCTGACCAGGTTACAGATCTTGTTCAGAAGTTTGATACTGCCGGCGCTTATCTTGGAATTTATGCACCTGCCGGCGGAGTAAATAATGCTATACTTGATAATCTCCGCGGACATGGATACCGACCGAACGGAAATCTTGTTGTTACTGTTGGAAGCGGTGCTAATACAAATGGTATTCCACAGTTTGATGATAGCGGAAACTATCTTGGTAACTTTATTGCAATTGGTGCTGGTGGTCTTAACAGTCCTTTCGATATACTTTTCAGAACTGATGATGTTTTGGTTACAGGTTCAAGCAGCAATGCTGCGCACAGATATGATCTTAATGGTAATTACTTAAATAATCTGATTACCGGAGTAAACTTTCCGCAGGATATTTATGAATTACCAAACGGAAATTTAGCAGTTGCAGGATTCTCTTCACCGTCAGGATTAAGAATTTATACACCGAATGGTAATTTGCTCCATTATTTTAATACTGTTGCATCACTAAGAAGTGTTTATCTGTTGCCGGGCGGTACTTATCTTGTTACTAATAATGGAGGACTGCACGAAATTGACAGCACAAACGGAACTCTGATAAGAACAATATATACATCAAGCAATCTTCAATATATTTCTTATGTGGATTATTCAATTATTCCAGTGGAGCTTACATCATTTACTGCAGCAGTTAGCGGAAATAGTGTTGAGCTTAACTGGACAACTGCAACCGAGCTTAATAACTCTGGATTTGAAATCGAAAGAAGAGAGGCAGAAGACAGAAATCTGGAATCAGAATGGACTTATATAGGATTTGTAAATGGAAGCGGTACTACATCTGAATCACATTCATATTCATTTATTGATAATCTTGCTTTCACTAATAATCAAACTCTTCAATACAGATTAAAACAAATTGATTTTGATGGCAGTTTTAATTATTCACAGGTGGTTGAAGTTAACATACTGAAACCCGATAAATTTAGTCTTGAGCAGAATTATCCTAATCCATTCAATCCATCAACTACAATCAGCTTCAATATTCCGACTGATGGATTAGTAAGTTTAAAAGTGTTCGATATAATGGGTAACCAGGTTGCAGAACTTTTAAATAAAGAAACCACAGCAGGTTTCTATTCAATAAAATTTGATGCTTCTCAACTTGCCAGCGGTACATATTTTTACAAACTTCAGTCTGGCAGTAATGTTGAAGTACAAAAGATGTTGTTATTAAAATAATTATTTTTAAAAGGCTCCTTAAGCGGAGCCTTTTTCACTTTCTTCATTTGCATCTTTAGTTCATAAAATTTAAACTTAACTCAAATAATTAAAACAAATATTAAAAAGTTAAAATCCATGAGCACTGATAATCAAATAACTGTTTTAACCGTTTCATCTTACGAAAAAGGATACGACTTTATGCGCGAGGCAAAAGCGCAGGGCTGCCGTGTTGTGCTTCTTACTTCAAAAAGCCTGGAGAGTGCAGATTGGCCGCGCGAAAGTCTGGATGAAATTTTTTATATAGTTGATAAGAATAAAGAATGGAATATGCAGGATGTAATTTACGGTGTTAGTTATCTTGCACGAACAGAAAATATTGATAGAATAGTTGCACTTGATGATTTTGATGTTGAACGTGCAGCATCTTTAAGAGAGCATTTAAGAGTTGGAGGAATGGGTGATACAACAGCTCGTTATTTCCGTGATAAACTTGCAATGAGAATGCGTGCTAAGGAAATGGGGATACCCGTGCCCGAATTTTTACATGTTCTTAATCATAAAAAAATAAATGAGTTTGCTGATAAAGTCCCTTTCCCATATATGATTAAACCACGTTTGCTTGCAGGTTCCTACGGATTAAAGAAAGTAAATAATAAAAGAGAAATGTGGGACAGAATTAATTATCTGGCTGATGAGCAGTCGTTCTTTTTAATGGAAAGATTTATTCCCGGCAGCATCTATCATGTTGATACAATTATTTCTGAAAAGGAAGTTGTTTTTGGATTGGCAAGTAAATATGGTACTCCTCCTTTTGAGGTTGCACATCAGGGAAGAGTGTTTACAAGTCAAACGCTTGACAGCAATTCTGATGAAGCAAAAGAAGTTTTAGAATTAAACACAAAAGTATTAAAGATATTAGGTCTGCTGCGCGGAGTTTCTCATTCCGAATTTATTCGTGCTGATGATGGTAAGCTATATTTTCTTGAAACATCAGCCCGAGTTGGCGGCGCAAATCTTTCTTCTTTAGTTGAAGCAGCAACAGGAATAAATCTTTGGAGAGAATGGGCAAAGATTGAAATTATGAAAGGAGAAAAACCTTATAAGCTTCCGAAAGTAAATAATGATTTTGCAGCGATCATTACTTCGCTTTCAAAACAGGAATTGCCTGACTTAAATGCTTATAACGATCCCGAAGTTGTCTGGAGATTAAAAAAAGAATATCACGCAGGCTTGATTATAAAATCATCAAGTAAAGAAAGAATAGATCAATTAGTAAGAGACTATTCAAAAAGATTCTATGATGATTTCTTTACAACTGCAAAAATGGGAGAGAGACCGAGTAGTTAAAAATAAAATTAAGTGTTGAGGCGGGAATCATAACTAATCTGATTTCCCGCCTCATTATCAAATATTTTATTAAGATATTTTCTTAAATCTTGCCTGAAAGAATCTCAAATGCTTCGGTTCGTAAACCATCTTTAATCCTTTGATTTTCTTTCTGTCTTCATAAACCTGAGCAATTGATTCAACAGTAACATCAATATGAGCCTGAGTATAAACTCTTCTTGGAAATGTTAAGCGAACTAATTCAAGTTTTGGATAACGATGCTTTCCAGTATTTGGATCTCTTCCTGCAGAAACAATTCCGCGTTCCATTCCACGAACACCGCTGTCAATGTATATTTCTGCTGCAAGGGTCTGTGCCGGAAAAACATCTTGTTTTAAATGAGGTAAGAATTTTTTTGCATCAAGAAAGATTGCGTGTCCGCCAAAGGGATAAACAAGCGGAATGTTATATTTCTCAAGCTGCTTTCCGCAATATTCAACTTGTCCAATGCGGGCTTTAATATTATCAAACTGCACCATCTCTTCCATGCCACGAGCCATTGCTTCCATATCTCTTCCAGCTAATCCGCCGTAAGTATGAAGTCCTTCATACACAACAACCATATTTCTGGCTTCTTCATAAGCACGCTTATCACGTGTTGCAAAGATTCCGCCTATGTTTACCATTAAATCTTTTTTAGCACTTACCCAAAGACCATCGAAGTGTGAACAGATTTCTTTCAGGATTTGTTCTATTGATTTTTTCTCATAACCTTTTTCGCGAAGTTTTATGTAATAAGCATTTTCAACTGCACGTGTTGCATCAAACCAGAGTTTTATTCCATGCTTTTTAAGCAGCGCAGAAACTTCTTTCAAATTCTTCATTGAAAAAGGCTGACCGCCCGCCATATTAACAGGACCTGCCATAAAAACATAAGGGATATTTTTAGCGCCGGTTTTTTTAATCAGACTTTCAAGTTTATTAAGATTTATGTTGCCTTTAAATGGATGAGTGTTTTGGGGATTATGTGCTTCATCAATAATTACATCAACAAATTTTCCGCCAGCAAGTTCAATGTGTTCGCGGGTTGTTGTAAAATACATGTTACCAGGAATAACATTATCAGGTTTAATTAAAATTTTTGAAACCATATGTTCAGCAGCCCGACCCTGATGAGTTGGAACGAAATAAGGCATACCATAATATTTTTTTATGTTATCCCACAGGTAATAAAAATTTTTACTTCCGGCATAAGCTTCGTCACCGAGCATCATTCCGGCCCATTGATAATCACTCATAGCATTTGTGCCGCTATCGGTAAGCAAATCAATATAAACATCTTTACTCTTTAATAAGAAAGTATTATAACCTGCTTCTTTAGCAGCTTTTTCACGATAGACTTTTGTAGTCATTTTAATCGGCTCTACCATTTTTATTTTAAATGGTTCAGCCCAGCTTCTTTTAATAATTTTCTTTGGCATTGTAGTCCTTTATTTTATTAATTGATAAAGATTTTCAAAAAAGTGAATTATTGTGAAAGCAAATTAAGAAAAACAATTTTATGAAATAACTTCTGTCTTGCTAATTATTCTTGAATAGTTATAAAAGACATATCCTGATAATCATAGCGGCTTTGCTGCTTTGCATAAAGTTTTATCAGTTAAATACTCTTTTTACCAACTCAGGTTTCTTTGGTTTAGTTTTAGAAATCTTTACTGCGCTCTCAATTCTCTTTTTAGCAGCCACTATTCCGGTTTTAGAATCAGAAAATATTTCTGCAAGCACGACACCTTTATTAATAGTATCTCCGATTTTGTAATTAAATATTATTCCAGCTTTGGGATCTATCTTGTCATCTTTAGTTTTTCTTCCTGCACCAAGATCGATTCCTGCCATACCAAGTTCATAAGTATTAACTCCGGAGAGATATCCCGACGAGTTTGATTTTATTATTTCATTAAACTTTGATTTAGGATATTTCTCAGGATGAAAAATTAAATCAGATTTACCGCTCTGTGCTTTTACAATCTCAACAAATTTATCAAACGCTTTTCCTGATGATAAAATTTTTATCGCAGTTTCAATTCCTTCGTCCAGCGATTTAGCTTTCTTTCCGAGATAGATCATTGCACCTGCAAGAATCAGAGACAATTCAGTTAAATCATTCTTCTTTCCATCTCTTAAAACCTGAATAGATTCATATACCTCCAGCCAGTTGCCAATATAATTACCAAGCGGCTGATTCATATCAGTTACAAAACCAATAACTTTTTTATTAAAATCTTTTGCAGTCTGAATTAACGAATCAGCAAGAGCGATAGCATCTTTTTCTTTTTGCATAAAAGCACCGTTGCCGGTTTTTACATCAAGCACCAAACCATCAATTCCTTCCGCCAATTTTTTGCTCATTATACTTCCGGTTATTAATGGAATTGACTCCACTGTTGCAGTAACATCACGAAGAGCATAAATAAGTTTATCGGCGGGTGCGATTTCTTTTGTCTGCCCGATTAAAACTGCGCCTACTTTTTTTAATACTTTTTTATAGTCAGTCAAAGACAGGTCGGTCCTGAATCCGGGAATTGATTCAAGCTTGTCAAGTGTTCCTCCTGAATGTCCCAAACCGCGTCCGGAAATCATCGGCACTTTAACTCCCGCGCTTGCTACAATCGGTGCAAGTATTAAAGATGTTTTATCACCTACTCCGCCGGTTGAATGCTTATCAATCTTAACTCCGGATATCGAATTAAGATTCAGAACTTTGCCGCTATACAACATAGCTTCTGTAAGTGCTGATGTTTCTTCTTTGTTCATTCCGTTAAAATAAACTGACATTAAGAATGCGGAAAACTGATAATCAGGAATTTTACTTTTTGTGAAGTTGTTTACTAAATATAGAATCTCTTCTTTGGTAAGAGCTTCATTATTTCTTTTTTTACGGATAAGTTCTGTTGTGTTCAAGTTTCTTCGCTCATTTCAGTTTAATTCTAAAAAGATATATTCATCGTCCTCAAATAAATTTTTCGATTTATCATTTAGCAAACTATTTGTTATAGCCTCATTTAGTTGATTTTCTGACACATCCCTTTTTATAAATAACTTTGTACTTTCAACATAACTTGTGTCTTGCAGAATGTTTACTAGTTCTTTATTTCCTACAAATACAAAAGTAATATTTCTGGGTATTTTTTCATTTGAAATTGATTTAAAGTTTGTAAATACTGTTTTGTCAAGTCCGCCGCTTTTAACAATCGTGTTTATAGTTTGATAATAATTCCTTGCATCAACTTTATCAAATTGGTCTCTTTGACAATCTAAGATATTTTGTTTTGTAAGTAAAGTGAAGTTCAAAATTGTAATTCCAATAATAGAGATTATAAAAACATCTCTTAGTCGTAGCTTTAAGAGAAACAATAAACCAGTAATGGATAAAAGTAAAAACATAATGGAAATAACTTTTTGGTAAACATCCACATGAACAAAGAAAGTAAAATCTGTAAAATAAATTATTCTGTTTGAATGAAAATAATATTTATTTGTGGATGAATAAATCCAATATAAAAATTGGTAAAACGAATCGCTCATTGCGACAAAATAAAAAATAAGTGAAATAATTGAACATAAAGTAATTCGTAAAAGAAATTTTTTATCAACTATAATTACATTACTCTGCTCTTTTTCAATTACTAAACCATTCTTTTTATTTTTTAATATTTTGTAAATCTTCTCAACACCAAATGCTGATACATACGAAATAAAAGGAACAACGAAACTTAAATTTCTGAAATCAGCACTATATTTAAACATCCATAAAATTACTGGCGGGATAACAAACACCATAGTTATATATTTTGTCTCTTTAGTTAAAAGGCTAAAGAATATTGTTATTATTAAAAATGCGACAACCGGCAGCCCGAAATTATTATAAACTAAATATAAGGCATTCTTTAAAATGTTCAGATATCCCTCCGCCAACCACTCAGGCTGATGCAATCCACTAGCCATAACTTTTGGCTTAACTAAATACCAAAACAAATTTATAATTAATATTAAGATTACAGTCACTGTTAAATTAATAATCTCTTTTTTTGTTAATTGTCTGAAATTTTTAACCAGATTATATAGACATAGAAGAGAAAGAAAGAAGAAGACATAAAATCCAGCTAGCTTAGTACCAGCAGCAGTTGAAGCAAATAGAAAGACAACTAAATACTCTTTTAGTTTAAATTCTGCTTTATCAGTTTTCAGATATGAATAAAATGCCAGAAAAGAAAAAAATGAAACAGGAAGATCGGCATTTCCATCTGCAATAAAACCCAAACTATAAATAACCGGAGCAAATAACCCATAAATAATTAGTCCAAAGAAATAAACATATTGTTTCTTCTCAATGCCCAGAGCGAGAAATAACAGAAGATTACACAGGAAAAACAAAGGCATTATACTTTTAGGGAAGAAATGAACATTTGGCTCATTAATTAATAGATAGCTTATTGACCAATTAGTTGGAACCAATTGTGGAAAATGTGAAGACTCTATGGGAAAAATATTATTAGAAAAATCTATTGCCCAGGTATTCCAGTGATGAGCGTGATAGACAGTATCAACGAAGTAAAAAATTGTTCCAATATTTGCAAAGAATAAAGAAATATAAAACAAGACAATCACACCTGATATTAAAAACAATACCCTGCCTCCTGTAGTGATTGATTTTAAAAAGGATAAATGTTCTAATATCAGATTCCGGAATTTAATTGAAATGTTAAGTTTAATCTTTCTTTTAAACAGCAAATAGATTATAAATAAAAATTCTAAAACAATTATTACAACAACTGAAGTAAATTTGTAAATACCAATAGTTACAAGAATTGTAACTAAAGCATAGTTTACAAACAGGCTGAATGCAAAAATATAAATCCATTTTTGGATATGGTTGCTCGTTTT
>JAVEUY010000251.1:0-5039 GCA_034005315.1 Ignavibacteriaceae bacterium
TTGTTATGAAATGCCCTTCATGTAAAAGTGATATGATCATTCTGGAACTCAACAAGGTTGAAATTGATTATTGTACCAATTGTAAAGGAATCTGGTTAGATGCTGGTGAACTGGAATTACTTTATCATAACACTAACTCAAAAATTGTTAATGAACTATTCAGCAAAAGTGAAAATAATCCGGAACTTAAAATAAAATGCCCTGTCTGCGGAAAAAAAATGGATAAGGTTGATTTTAAACAGACCGGAATTATTTTAGACAGTTGTAAAAATAATCACGGGTTATGGTTTGATAAAGGTGAGTTAAGATTATTATTGGAATCAGACATTGACAGCAATTCTGAAATAATTGAATTGTTTAAAAATATTTTTAGTCACTAAATAACAATTAAACAAATCATTAAAATAAAACGGAGGCAGTAATGCTTTACTTTATTATTTTCATAGTCATCATCCTTTTAATAGGTATGTTCTTTGTCTCGATTTATAATTCACTTATTGGACTTCGTAACAGAGTTAAAAATGCCTGGTCACAAATTGATGTTCAGTTAAAAAGAAGACATGATCTCATTCCAAATCTTATCGAAACTGTAAAAGGCTACATGACTCACGAGCGTCAGATTATGGAAAACATCACAAAGTATCGCAGCCAGGCTATGGATGCAAATACAGTAGGAGAAAAAGCTGCTGCTGAAGGTTTATTAAGCGGTGCACTCGGACAGTTGCGCGTTCAGGTTGAAAACTATCCTGACTTAAAAGCCAATCAGAATTTTCTAGCTTTACAGGAAGAATTGACATCTACTGAAAATAAAATTTCTTTTGCCCGTCAGGCTTATAACGATCAGGTACTTTTTTATAATAATAAAATTCAGATGTTCCCTTCAAATATTATTGCTGGAATGTTTTCATTTAAAGTAGAAGAATTCTTTGAGATTGAAAACAAAAATGAAAAGGAAGTTCCAAAAGTTAGTTTTAATTAATTAAAACTTTAATCTGGTATGTGGGAACTAATACAAGCTAACAGAAGAAAATCTATCTTCATCTTATTTGGGATGGGATTATTACTACTTCTGATTGGTTATGTTTTTGGAAGTTTTTATAACCCTGATTCAGGCGGGTTTATTGGTTTATTTATTGCAGTAATTCTTTGGGCTGTTCTTTCAACCATAAGTTATTTTGCAGGCAGTAAAATTATTCTTGGTATTAGCGGTGCAAAAGAAGTTACTAAAGAAATTCATCCGCAGTTATTTAATGTTGTAGAAGAAATGCGGATTGCTGCTAACTTACCAAATCAGCCAAAGATTTACATTATATCTGATTCAGCACCAAATGCATTTGCTACTGGTATAAAACCAGAAAAATCCGCCATAGCTGTTACTGCCGGTTTGCTTGGTCAGTTAAACCGAGATGAACTTCAGGGAGTTGTTGCACACGAAATGTCTCATATACTTAACAGAGATGTTTTGTTAATGACTTTTGCAGGTATGATGCTCGGTGCAATTACTTTAATGGCTGATATATTTACTCGTAGTCTTTGGTATGGTGGAGGCAGTTCACGTTATAAATCAAAATCTTCAAATAAAGGAGGAGGGCAGGGACAGATTATTATACTTGTGTTAGCTATTGCTCTAGCCATTCTTGGACCAATAATGGCGCAGCTTCTTTACTTTGCGATATCCCGCAAAAGAGAATACCTTGCAGATGCATCTGCTGTAAGATTAACAAGATATCCTGAAGGTCTGGCATCTGCTCTTGAAAAAATTTCTTCTTCTCATCTTGATCTTAAAACAGCAAATAAAGTTACCGCTCCGATGTATATAATTAATCCTTTAAAGAAAAAAGGAATGCAGATGGCAAATTTAACCAGTACGCATCCTCCGATAACTGAACGTATAAGAATTTTAAGAGCTATTAATCAGGGAGTTGATTATTCAAATTATCAGGCAGCGTTTAATCAGGTAAAGGGTACACGATCACCTTTGATTCCTCTTTCAGGATTATCTGAAAAATTAAATTTATCAGTAAGAACACCTGATAGCAGTATTAGTGAAAATGAAGAACTGCTTAACACAAAAAGGGAAGTCGGTGATTTGATGATGAAACTTAATGAGTACAAGTTTATCAATTGTACTTGCGGCTTGAAACTTAAAATTCCGCCGCAGTTTAATAGTGATAAGATTACCTGCCCTAAATGCGGCAGAATTCATACAATAAATTTATAAACAAAACCTGTTTAAGATTATTAGTACAAAAAATAAGTTCTGGAGCAGTTGCATCAATTAGTATCTGTAACCTTCAACCTTAGAAATGCAGTTTCGGCAAAAAGTGCTGCCCTTAATATCTACTTCCTCAATGCCAGGCGATGAGTGCATTACACAATCCCAATCAATACAATGACGCAGCCCGTAACAATGACCTAATTCATGTAGAAATTCTTTTATTGTTCGTTCCAGTAAAAGATTGTCGTTAGATATCCCGGAATAAAATTCCTCATGTAATCGGCATACAGAAAGAAGAGCATGCTTTCCGTTTAACTGTGCTTCGCCAAAAATAAATGTTAACACCGGAACAAAAATATCAACATCTGTTAACATAATTATTTTGCCATCAAGATTATCAGTAAGCTTTATGGCTTCGGCTATTATTTGTGTGGAAAAATATTGTTTGCGGTCAACAGAAAAAAATTCATCCAGATCAATATTCAGATCAATAACATTAATTTCCGAAGAAAATCTTTTTGATAATTCAGTTATAAGATTTTGCTGAAGCAACGTATTGTAAAATCTGAGTGGTGCCAGAAAAATATTCATCAATACTCATTTTTGCTGAGGTTGTACTTATTTATTTTGTTATAAAGTGTAACCCTGTCAATCTCAAGTATCTGAGCAGTTTTTGAAATATTCCAACCGTTTTCATTTAATGTATTAAGAATAAACTTGCGTTCCATCGCAGCAAGAGTTTTTACTTCGCCGTCTGAAGCAAAGTTATTACCTGAAAGGTGGAAAGGAAGATCTTCAACCATAATAGAATCAGTTTTACCGACTACCATTGCTCTTTCAATTGCGTTTTCCAGTTCGCGGACATTACCAGGCCAATTATAATTCATTAAAAAATCCAATGCTTCTTTAGAAACAGTTTTCACTTTTTTATTCATAGCTGTGGAAAACTTTTTGATAAAGAAATTAACAAGCAAAGGAATATCGTCTCTTCTTTCACGCAAAGGCGGGATAACAATTGTAAATACATTTAATCTATAGTATAGATCTTCTCTGAATTTACCGGCTTTAACAAGTTCTTCCAATGGTTCATTTGTAGCAGTGATAACTCTAAAATCACTTTTTATTAATTCATTACCTCCAACCCTGTTAAACTGTTTCTTTTCAATGACTCTTAATAATTCAACCTGCATTTTAGGAGAGATGGAACCAATTTCATCAAGAAAAATTGTTCCTCTGTCAGCCATTTCAAATTTACCTTTTCTTTTAAACTGGGCACCTGTAAAAGAGCCTTTTTCATGTCCGAACAATTCACTTTCAAGAAGTGATTCTGATAAAGCACCGCAGTTTACTGTAATAATAGGAAAATATTTTCTACTGCTGTTTATATGTACAGCTTTTGCAACCAGTTCTTTACCTGTGCCGCTTTCACCTCTTATGATAACAGTAGTATCAGTTATTGCAACACTATAAACAAGTTCGTAAACTTTTCTCATCTGATAACTTTCACCGATTAGGTTATCAGGTTTAATTATTTCATCTATGTTTTCTTTCAACTGAATGTTTTCAATTTTCAGTGCACGCTGTTCAAGTGCTTTATTAACTATGTGAGCAAGTTCATCAGGATCAACAGGTTTAGTTATGTAATCGAAGGCGCCGTTTTTTAAAGCGGTGATAGCAGTTGGTACCGAAGCAAATGCAGTAATCAGAATTACCAATGCATCTTTATCAATCTCTTTGACTTTGGATAATAAATCTAATCCGCTCATACCTGGCATTTTCATATCAACAAGCAGAATATCATATTTTCCTTTTTCATATTTTTGCAAAGCAATTTCACCATCTTCAGCAGTTTCAACTTCATAATTATCTTCTTCAAACCAGTGATAGAGAGATTCCCTTACAATCTTTTCATCATCTACGATAAGTATTTTTTCTCTTTTACTCATAAAAATTTCTCTTAATTACGTTGTTTATTTTGTGGTAATGTTATTTTAAATGTTGTTCCTTCGGCTGAAGTTTTTTCAACTTCTATTTTACCAGAATGATTAGTAATAATTCCATAAGCAACTGCAAGTCCTAATCCGGTGCCTGAAGATTGTGTTTTAGTTGAATAAAACGGATCAAAAATATGCGGCAGATCATTATCGGCAATTCCTGTTCCTTCATCTATTATCCTGAGAATAACGTTACTATTTTCTATTGTTACATTAATTGTAATTTTTCCTCCGTTAGGCATTGCTTCGATAGAGTTAATCAGAATCGAAATCATTGCCTGTTGAATTTTATTTGCCGCACAGTAAATCATAATCGGTGAATCCGGGTAATCTTTGATTAAAGTAATACCGTTAATTTCCAGGTGATGTTTTATGACTGTAGTACTGTGATAGATTATAGTTAATAAATTTTCCTCAGCAAATTCACCACGTTCAGAGTGAGAGAATATTAATAAATCTTTAACTATTTGTCCGCAGCGTGCAGATTCGTGGGAGATCAATTCCAGATATTCGATAATTTTAGCATTCTCCTGATTATCATTTAAAGCTTGCAATTTTTTTGTTATTAATTTACTGTAAGTTAAAATTCCTGCAAGAGGATTATTTAACTCGTGAGCAACAGTGGCAGAAAGTTTACCAAGTGAAGCAAGTTTTTCAATCTGGTTTACCTGGTTATAAATATTTTTAAGTTCGTCTGTCTTTTCATTTACTTTATCATTCAGAGTATCTGACCAGTTTTTTATTTCTTTATATGCTTCAGCAAGATTTTTTGACATCTCGTTAAATCTTCGTGCTACCTGACCAAGCTCATTTTTAGCCTCGATTTT